>NZ_JACVVF010000050.1:0-35410 GCF_016648095.1 Pseudomonas sp. S32 | reverse complement strand
CGTAGGAGCGAGCAAAGCTCGCGATGCGCCGCGCGGGCGGCGCTCGATCTCATAGGCGCAATCACTGCTACGGCGAACACCCCTCAGCCCCCCCACGGCGTATCGCATGCTGCGGCATTCGGCCGAAGGGTCAGCCGCGCGATTCCACGCCCAGCTCATCCCACACCGACTCAGCCAGGTGGAACGTGGCATTGGCTGCCGGGATACCGCAGTAGATGGCGCTCTGCATCAGCACCTCCTTGATTTCTTCACGGGTCACGCCATTGTTGGCTGCCGCGCGCAAGTGCAGTTTCAGCTCGTCGTTGCGGTTCATGCCGATCAGCATGGCGATGGTGATCAGGCTGCGGGTGTGGCGTGGCAGGCCCGGGCGGGTCCAGATGTCGCCCCAGGCGTGGCGGGTGATCATTTCCTGGAACTCGCCGTTGAAGTCGTTCAGCTTCTCGAGGCTGCGGTCCACGTGGGCATCACCCAGTACCGCACGGCGTACCTGCATGCCGGCGTCGTAACGTTGTTTCTCGTCCATGGTCTAGTACTCAGTGAGCCTGCAGAAAGTCGAGCACGCGGCGGCTGAACGCTTCGCCGATCTCCACGTTGGACAAGTGCGCCGCCGGGAACTCGGCATAGTCGGCACCCTGGATGGCAGCCTGCATGAAGCGGCCGTGGGCTGGCGTGGTCACCACGTCCTCGGTACCGGCAACAATCAAGGTAGGCACCTGAATACCGCCTACTTGCTCGCGGAAGTCCGCATCACGTACCGCCGCACAGTTGGCTGCGTAGCCTTGCGGGCTGGTCTGCGCCAGCATCTGGCAGATGCGCTGTGCCTGTTGTGGCTGGGCCTGGGCAAAGCCCGGGGTGAACCAGCGGGCGATAGAGGCATCACGCAGCTCGACCATCGCCTGTTGCCCGCCCTTGAGCACGGTGTCGATGCGGCTGTTCCACACCTCGGCAGTGCCGATCTGAGCGGCGGTGTTGCACAAGGTGAGGCTGCGCAGGCGCTGGCCGGCATTGATGCCCAGCCACTGCCCGATCAGGCCGCCCATTGAAAGGCCGACAAAATGCGCTTGCTGGATATCCAGGGCATCCAGCAGGGCCAGCACGTCACGGCTCAGTTGCTCGATACTGTACGGGCCGGCCGTGACCAACGATGCGCCATGCCCCCGGGTGTCGTAGCGCAGCACACGAAAGTGTTGGCTCCACAGCGGCAATTGGGTCTCCCACATGCCGAGGTCGGTACCCAACGAGTTGGACAAGACCAGCACCGGGGCCGCTTCGGGGCCATCGAGCTGGTAATTCAAAACGCCATCGGCCAGTTGCACGTGCGCCACAGCGGTCTCCTTCAGGCAGTGAAATGTTGATGTTCGGACACAGCACGCGCTACCCACACCCGGGCCTGGCCCAGGTAATGCGCGGGGTCGAGCAGGCGGTCCAGTTCTTCGGCAGACAACTGCGCCGTGACCTGCGGTTCATCACCCAGCACCGCGCGCAAATGGCGCTGCTCGGCGACCGCACGGCGGCAGCACTGCTCCAGCAAATGGTGGGCACTGTCGCGGCCAAGCCGCTGGGCCAGCACGATGCTCACAGCCTCGGCCAGTACCAGCCCCTGGGTCAGGTCCAGGTTACGGCGCATGCGCGGGGCGTCCACTTCCATGCCCTGGGCAATGATCTGGGCCTGGCGCAGCGCCCCGGAAACCAAACAGCAGATCTCTGGCAAGGTTTCCCATTCTGCATGCCACAGCCCCAGGCTGCGTTCGTGTTCCTGCGGCATGGCCGCAAACAGCGTCGAAACCAGGCCCGGTACCCGCGTAGCCGCGCCAATCAGCACAGCGGCGCCCACCGGGTTACGTTTGTGCGGCATGGTCGACGAGCCGCCCTTGCCCGGTGCGGAAGGCTCGAACACCTCCCCCGCCTCGGTCTGCATCAGCAGGCTGACGTCACGCCCGAACTTGCCCAGGCTACCGGCGATCAGCCCCAGCACCGAGGCGAACTCCACCAGGCGGTCACGCTGGGTGTGCCACGGCTGCTCCGGCAGCGTCAGCTGCAACTGTTCGGCCAGGCCTTCGGCCACCGGCAGTGCCTTGCTGCCCAACGCCGCCAGGCTGCCAGAGGCCCCCCCGAACTGCAGCACCAGCAACCGCGGCCGTAACTGTTGCAGGCGCTGGCGGTGGCGTGTGAGCGCACCCAGCACGCCAGCCAGCTTCATGCCGAGGGTAACCGGGGTTGCATGCTGCAACCAGGTACGGCCCACCAGCGGCGTATCGGCGTGCAGCAGCGCCTGGCGGGCCAGCGTGTCGGCCAGTGCCGCCAGGTCAGCCTCGACAAGCGCCAACGCATCGCGCAGCTGCAGCACCAGGCCAGTGTCCATGGCGTCCTGGCTGGTGGCGCCAAGGTGCACGTAGCGTTCGGCTTCCGGTACACCCGTGGCGATCACCTTGCCCAGCGCCTTCACCAGTGGGATGGCCGAATTGCCAGCCGTGGAGATCGCCTCGGCAAGCGCCCCCACGTCATAGCGTTCGGCCTTGCAGGCCGCCTCAATCGCAGCCACCGCACTTTGCGGCACCAGCCCTGCCGCCGCCTCGGCCCGCGCCAGGGCGGCTTCGAAGTCGAGCATGCCCTGCAGGCGACCGCGGTCGGAGAACACCTCGCGCATGGCCGGCGCGGTGAAGTAGGCATCGAACAACTGGTTGGTCATGCAACGTCCTTAATGATCGTGGTGCAAGTATTCCGCTTGCTTGGGCAGGCGCAGGCTGAACAGGAAGGCGATTGCCATCATGGCCGTGACATACCAGTAGAAGGTGTTTTCCATGCCCAGGGTCTTCAGGCCCAGGGCCACGTATTCAGCCGACCCGCCAAAGGCAGCGTTGGCCACCGCATAGGCCAGCCCCACACCCAATGCCCGCACCTGTGGCGGGAACATCTCGGCCTTAACCAGGCCGCTGATCGAGGTGTAGAAGCTGACGATGCACAGCGCCAGGCTGACCAATACGAAGGCCATGAACGGGCTGCTCACGGTTTTCAGTGCCATCAGCAACGGCACCGTGAACAGCGTGCCCAACGCGCCGAACAGCAGCATGGAATTGCGCCGCCCGATACGGTCGGAAAGCATGCCGAAGAACGGCTGCAGCACCATGAACAGGAACAGCGCGCCGGTCATCACGTAGCTGGCGTTCTTCGCGGTCATGCCGGCCGTGTTCACCAGGTATTTCTGCATGTAGGTAGTGAAGGTATAGAAGATCAGCGAGCCACCGGCGGTGTAGCCGAGCACGGTAATGAATGCCGCCAGGTGGTTGCCAAACAGGCCGCGAATGCTGCCTGCATCCTTGTCCTGCCGGGTTTCGGCGCTGCTGGTTTCATGCAGCGAGCGGCGCAGCATCAACGAAATCACCGCGGCGATGGAGCCCACCACGAAGGGGATGCGCCAGCCCCAGGCGCGCAGTTCGTCCTCGGTCAGCACCTGCTGCAGGACCACCACCACCAGCACAGCCAGCAACTGGCCGCCGATCAGGGTCACGTACTGGAACGAGGCGAAGAAGCCGCGCTGCCCGCGCAAGGCCACCTCGCTCATGTAGGTGGCCGTGGTGCCATATTCGCCACCCACCGAAAGCCCCTGGATAAGCCGCGCCAGCAACAGCAGCGCCGGCGCCCATGTGCCGATACTGGCGTAGGTGGGCAGGCAGGCGATCATCAGGGAGCCGAAGCACATCATCAGCACCGAGATCATCAGGGAGTTCTTGCGGCCATGCCGGTCGGCCAGGCGGCCGAAAATCCAGCCGCCGATCGGGCGCATCAGGAACCCGGCGGCGAATACACCAGCAGTGTTCAGCAACTGCACGGTAGGGTCGTCGGAGGGGAAGAAGGCCGGAGCAAAATAGATCGCACAGAAGGCGTAGACATAGAAGTCGAACCATTCCACCAGGTTGCCTGATGAGGCACCGACGATGGCAAAGATGCGCTTGCTGCGCTCTTCACCGGTGTAATAGCTTGAGGTCATGAGGGTTTTGCTCCTGGAGGGTACAAGGTAAGTCTAGACATACCTAGTAACACACATGTTCCACCAAGTGGCCGCCAATAGGCCCTGTGTCTAACAGCAAGGGCCTGTCAGCGCACAGTGCGCGAGCAGGCCCCAACCCTTCACACGCGCTCGATGGCCAACGCCAGGCCTTGCCCTACGCCTACGCACATGGTCGCCAGGCCCTTGCGCCCGCCGCTCTTCTCCAGCTGGTGCAATGCCGTGAGCACCAGCCGTGCACCACTCATGCCCAGCGGGTGGCCCAGGGCAATTGCGCCACCGTTGGGGTTCACCTGCGGGGCATCGTCCGCCACCCCCAACTCGCGCAACACCGCCAGGCCCTGGCTGGCAAAGGCTTCATTGAGCTCAATGACGTCGAAATCGCTCACCGCCACACCCAGCCGCTCGGTCAGTTTGCGAACTGCAGGCACCGGGCCGATACCCATGACACGCGGCGCCACACCGGCACTGGCCATGCCCAGTACCCGGGCACGTGGGGTAAGGCCATGCTTCTCGACCGCCTCTGCCGATGCCAGGATCAACGCCGCCGCACCATCGTTGACCCCCGAAGCGTTGCCTGCCGTGACGGTTTTGTCCGGGCCATTGACCGGTTTCAAGCGGGCCAGGGTTTCCAGGGTGGTGTCCGGGCGCAGGTGCTCGTCCTGCTCGACCACGGTTTCACCCTTTCTGCCAGCAATGCGCACCGGCACAATCTCTTCGGCGAAGAACCCGGCAGCCTGGGCGGCTGCAGCCTTCTGTTGACTGCGCACGGCGAAGGCATCCTGGTCAGCGCGGGAAACCTGGTAATCGTCTGCCACGTTGTCGGCCGTTTCCGGCATGGCATCCACCCCGTACTGACTTTTCATCAGCGGGTTGACGAAGCGCCAGCCGATGGTGGTGTCCTCAAGCTTCATGCTGCGCGAGTAGCCGCTCTCGGCCTTGCCCATCACGAAGGGGGCGCGCGACATCGACTCCACGCCGCCGGCAATGGCCAGTTCCATCTCGCCGCTGGCAATGGCACGGAACGCTGTGCCGATAGCATCCATGCCCGAAGCGCACAGGCGGTTCAGGGTGACGCCGGGAATGCTCTGGGGCAGGCCGGCCAGCAGCAGCGCCATGCGCGCCACGTTGCGGTTGTCTTCACCAGCCTGGTTGGCACAGCCGAAAAACACTTCGTCCAACTGGTCCCACTGCACGCCAGGGTTACGCTCGATCAGCGCCTTGAGGGGCACAGCAGCCAGGTCGTCCGCACGCACGGCGGCCAGAGCGCCGCCAAAACGGCCAATAGGGGTGCGAATGGCATCGCAGATGTATACGTCGCGCATCAGACTGCTCCTGCTGCTTGGCCGTGGGCCGCAGCGGTATGGGCTTCAAGGTCGCGGACGAACTGCTTCACGGCCTCGTGGAGCGAGAGAATTGTAGCCATTGGAGACTCCTGGTCAGGGTGTTTCTATGGGGTTCAGATTAGGGAGAATGACCCGGGGCTTACAATCCGATAATCGACTATTGGGGCGGTTATCGAACCATTTGTTACCTTTCTATTCATCTCTCCCAAAAGGCGGCTGCGATGCCGCCCTGGGCCTGTCAGGTGGCGTCGGCGTGGCTGACGATGCCTTTGATGACGACGGCAACGGCTGCCAGTGCCGCAGGCACCAGCAGTGCAGTCAGCACTTGCTCGAACGTCCAGCCGAGGCCCAACAGGGTCGCCCCGCTCCACGCCCCCAGAATCGCCCCGAAGCGGCCGATACCCAGCATCCACGACACCCCCGTGGCACGGCCCTGGGTCGGGTAGAAGCGTGCCGCCAGGGATGGCATCGCCGACTGCGCACCGTTGACGCACATACCGGCAACCAGCACCAGCACGGCCAGCAGCGTGATATTGCCCAGGCTCTGACCCACGGCGTAGGCAAACACCCCTGCCAGCAGGTAGAACAGGCCAATCACCTTGTGCGGGTTGAAGCGGTCCATGGCCCAGCCCACAGCCACCGCGCTCAGCACACCGCCAAACTGGAACAACGCACCGATGAACGCGGCCTGTTCCATGCTGGCACCACTGTCGCGCATCAGTGTGGGCAGCCAGCTGGTCAGCAGGTACACGATTACCAGGCCCATGAAGTAGGTCAGCCACAGCAGGACAGTACCCAGCCCGTAGCTACCGGAAAAGATCACGGCAAACACGTTGCGCGCCGCCACGGCCTTCTGCTCCGGCACGCTGAAACTGCCCGCCTCGGCCACGATGCGCGGCGCGATGGGGGCCAGGGTTTTGCGCACCTTTTCCGTACCGCGGTTGCGCACCACCAGAAAACGCGCCGATTCCGGCAACCACACCATCAGCACCACGGCCAGCAGCAGGGGCAGTACACCGCCGATGACCAGCAGGCTGTGCCACCCATAGGCCGGGATCAGCTTGGCGGAGATGAAACCGCCCCCCGCCATGCCCAGGTTGAAACCACAGAACATGCTGGTCACCAACAGCGACTTGAGGCGCTCAGGGGTGTATTCAGACAGCAGCGTTGTGGCGTTCGGCATGCCTGCACCCAACCCCAGGCCAGTCAGAAAGCGCAGCACCAGCAGTTGATTGACGTCGGTGGCATAGGCCGAAGCCAGGCTGAAACCGCCGAACACCAGCACGGCACCCACCAGCACGCCCTTGCGGCCAAAGCGGTCGGCCAACGGCCCGGAACCCAGGGCACCGAACACCATGCCGATCAACGCGGCACTCATCACTGGCCCGAGGCTGGCGCGGTCGATACCCCAGTCCTGGGACAGCGCTGGGGCGATAAAGCCCATGGCAGCGGTGTCCAGGCCATCGAGGAAGACGATGAGGAAACACAGCAACACGACCCGCCACTGGTAGCGGGACAGGGGTTGTTCATTGATCAGTGACTGGACGTCGAGGCTTTTGCCGACACCGGTTTGCGCTTGATTCATTGTTGTTATCCAGAAGGAGGCACAGCCAGGCCACTGCACGCGAGCATTCGGCGCAGAGTGCGTTAGTTGCGAAGGGAGGGCGCTATGTCAGCCTGGGGACAACGGCACTGCGTACGGGTAGGCCCGTTGCAGCCTGGGGACAGTGTGCATGGGAGGTGCCTCTTGTATTTTTGTTGTTCGGTCGGCTTGGCCGACCGTTGCGAGAGACATTAATCAGCAAACCCGGGTGGCGCAATTCACTGCCGGCGAGATTGTGCGTTTATCGCACAACAAACGCAGCGTCAGCCAAACAACTGATGGCAGAGGTCACGGCTTGCCGCCAGTAGAATCGGCAGAAAGCGCTGTTCCAGCTCACTGCGCGTGACCCGCCCGACATGGGTACTTACGTTCAATGCCGCGAGCACCTGCCCGGAGGCGTCGTAGACCGGCACGGCTATCGAGCGCAGGCCCTGCTCCAGCTCCTGATCGACCACGCACCACCCTTGGGCACGCACTTGCTGGATGCAGGCGAACAGTGATTCGGCATCATGCAAGGTGCGCGTGGTGCGGGGCTTGAGGTCAGCGCGCTCCAGGTACTCACGAAGGCTGGTGTCGTCCATTGCCGCCAGCAGAATACGCCCCATCGACGTGCAGTAGGCTGGCAAGCGACCGCCCACGGACAGGTCGACCGAAATCAGCCGCTCCACCGTGGCTGACCGCGCGATGTAGAGGATGTCATCACCTTCAAGGGTGGCCATGTTTGCGGCTTCATGCAGTTGATCGCTGATCCGGTCAAGGTAGGGCTGAGCGGAAATTGCCAACGGCGTGGACGACAGGTAGGCATGGCCCAGGGTCAGCACCTTGGGCAACAACGAGTAGGTACGCCCATTGGTGGTGGCATAGCCCAGCTTCATGAGGGTGTGCAGGCAACGGCGCACGGCTGCCCGGGGGATTTCCGTGCGGTGGCTGATCTGGGCGATGGTCAGGTGGCGCTTGCGCTCCTGGAACGCCTGGATCACAGCAAGGCCCCGTGCCAGCGAGGTCATGAAATCCGGGTCACCGGTAAAGGCCTGAATACGCTTGGCCGGCGAGGCCACGATGGGTGGCGCCAGTGCCGTTGTCGCCCCGCGGGCCGAGGCGGGGTTGGAAGGATCATTGGCTGACAGTTCATCACTCATCGCACACCTCAAAAAAACGCCGGTTCGTGCGATTATCGAACAAACGGCCGATAATCGCAATTGACCGCCGACACGTTTGCTTATACCTTTCTCAGGCCACTTGTGGCTTCTTTGGAGAGACTGGTCAGGTACCCACCGTAGAAGTCTCAGGCAACGGCCTCGTCTTAGGGCGAGGCCGTTTTTCATGCGGCGCTTTACATACACTGCAACGAACTTTCCATCTGGCCGGTTCTCAAACCTGCAAGGGCCAGTTTGATCTCGCCTGCGCCACCTTTGCATGCGCCCTGCATGTCACGATGGTTGGCAAACTTCCTATTGATATACTGTGCCTGTTCCAGCGGCCGCTTACCGGCATGCGGGAACACGCACTCCGCGGTTATTAAACTCATTCAGGTACTGCATGTGACGAAAGAAGAACTGCGCGCAGAACTCGAGCGCCAGGCAGAACGTTACAAGGATGTATACGGTGGCGAGGTCACGACCTACGCCGCGCAAACGGAACCCGAACGCAAACCTTGGCGCAAACGTGCCACTGTTCAGGACCAGGCGTTCAACCAGGAACTCGAGCGCATGGAAAAAGAACTGCGCAGCGAAGATTCCCCGTAGCGCAGTTGATAAAGCCCCTTGCCCGGCACGCCTGGGCAAGGGGCGCAGAAGCTGCGCCCGCTGATCATGAAATGGAATTACACAAATTTCATACAAACGTTTGAATTGATCGAGATCGACCTATTCGTTGCGTTTTCGACGGTAATCGTTGCTTTTAAGCGTTTTTATGAGCTGGAGCTTTTAGTCACTCGCCGCCGGGCAGTGGGGTGAAAGCCGCCAGGAGGGGATGAACCGTGCGTAACGGGTGCATCGATTGCCAAGGTTTTCTGGCATAATCCGGCCCCCCTATGACCGCCAGACAACCTTCATGATCGATTTATTCAGCGGACTGGATGCCTGGGTATTGGTGAGCCTGCTGCTTGCCCTCACCTTCGTGCTCGCCTTCGAGTTCATCAATGGCTTTCATGACACCGCCAACGCGGTAGCCACCGTCATCTATACCAAAGCCATGCCGCCACACCTCGCCGTGTTCTTCTCCGGGGTGTTCAACTTCCTCGGCGTGCTGCTGGGCGGGGTCGGGGTGGCGTATGCCATCGTCCACCTACTGCCGGTCGAGCTGCTGATCAATGTGAACACCGGGCACGGCCTGGCCATGGTCTTCTCGTTGTTGGCGGCAGCCATCACCTGGAACCTGGGTACCTGGTACTTCGGCATTCCGGCCTCCAGCTCGCATACCCTGATCGGCTCCATTCTGGGCGTAGGCCTGGCCAATGCCCTGATCAACGACATCCCGCTGGGTGATGGCGTCAACTGGCAGAAGGCTATCGACATTGCCATGTCGCTGGTGGTCTCCCCCATCGCCGGCTTCGCCGTTGCCGCACTGGTGCTGATCGGCCTGAAATGGTGGCGCCCGCTGTCGAAGATGCACAAGACGCCTGAACAGCGCCGCAAGCTCGACGACAAGAAACACCCGCCCTTCTGGAACCGCCTGGTGCTGGTGATCTCCGCCATGGGCGTGAGCTTCGTGCACGGCTCCAACGATGGCCAGAAAGGCATTGGCCTGATCATGCTGGTGCTGATCGGCATCGTCCCGGCCAAGTTCGTGCTCGACCTGAACAGCACCACCTACCAGATCGAGCGTACCCGTGACGCGACGCTGCACATGAGCCAGTTCTACCAGCGCAACGCCGCCACCCTGGGCGAGTTCCTGGCACTGGGCAAAGCCAAGGCCAGCGACCTGCCGGAGAAATTCAGCTGCAACCCGCAGCAGACCGAACCGACCATCGCGGCGCTGCAGTCTTCCCTGCAGGGCGTGACCGACTACCGGGCACTGGACGCCGACAAGCGTGTCGAAGTGCGCCGCTACCTGCTGTGCCTGGACGACACGGCGAAAAAGGTCGGCAAGTTGCCAGGGCTGGACGCCCGCGAAAAAGCAGACCTGGAAAAACTGCGCAAAGACCTGACCGCCACCACCGAATACGCACCGTTCTGGGTGATCGTGGCTGTGGCACTGGCCCTTGGCCTGGGCACCATGGTCGGCTGGAAACGCGTGGTGCTTACCGTGGGTGAAAAAATCGGCAAGCAGGGCATGACCTATGCCCAGGGCATGTCGGCCCAGATCACCGCAGCCTGCGCCATCGGCATGGCCAACGTGTTCGCCCTGCCGGTATCGACCACCCATGTGCTGTCGTCCGGTGTGGCCGGCACCATGGTCGCCAACAAAAGCGGCCTGCAGGGCGGCACGGTGAAAACCATCCTGCTGGCCTGGGTGCTCACCCTGCCAGCGTCCATGGGCCTGGCCGCCGGCCTGTTCTGGCTGGCCTCCAAAGCGCTCAGCTAAAGCGCCAGGTGCAGGAGCCGCCCTGGCTCCTGCACCAACACAGGCGGTTACCCGCTACTTCTTCTTCCCGCCCAGCAACGACCCCATCAAGCCGCGCACCAATTGCCGCCCAAACTGGTTGGCCGCCTGGCGCATCGCCGACTTGATCGCCTGCCCTGCCGCACCCTGCAAAAACTCACCTGCCTTGTCGGCAAAACTGCTTTCGTCGGCCTTGGGCTGCGGCGCAGGCTCTACCGCCTCGCCCTTGCGCTGCGTCAGCAGCTCATAGGCAGACTCCCTATCCACGGGCTTGTCGTAACGCCCGAGCAAGGGAGAACCCGCGATAAGGGCAGCGCGCTCAGCGTCACTCAGCGGCCCGATACGGGACTGGGGGGGCGCTATGAGTACGCGCTGCACCGTGGCAGGCGTGCCCTTTTCTTCCAATGTGCCCACCAGCGCCTCGCCAATACCCAGTTCGGTCAAAGCCGCCAGGGCATCGAAGGCCGGGTTCGGGCGAAAGCCCTCGGCCACCGCCCGCAGCGCCTTCTGCTCCTTGGCGGTGTAGGCACGCAGCCCATGCTGAATACGCAGGCCCAGCTGGGCCAGCACAGCGTCTGGCAGGTCTGCAGGGGATTGGGTCACGAAATACACCCCCACCCCCTTGGAGCGGATCAGCCGCACCACCTGCTCCAGCCGGTCTTGCAACGCCTTGGGTGTGCCCTTGAACAGCAGGTGGGCTTCATCGAAGAACAGCGCCAGGACCGGCTTGTCGGCATCCCCTCGCTCCGGCAATTGCTCGAACAGCTCGGCCAACAACCACAACAGAAAAGTCGCGTAAACCTTGGGGGCCTCGTGCACCAGGCGGCTGGCATCAAGCAGGTGGATGCGGCCCTTACCACCTGCAGCCGGTTGCAATAGGTCGTCCAGTTGCAGGGCCGGCTCGCCGAACAATGCCTCGGCACCCTGCTGCTCCAGTGTGGCCAACCGGCGCAACAACGCCTGGGTAGAGGCAACGGTCACCAACGCGCTGTCTTCACCCAGCAGTTGCGGGTTGTTCTTGAGGTGCGCGAGCAGCGCCTTCAGGTCCTTGAGGTCCAGCAGCAGCAGCCCTTCCCGGTCAGCCACCTTGAACGCGGCGTACAGTGCGGCCTGCTGGCTATCGGTTAGATCCAGCAGGTTGCCAAGCAGCAATGGGCCCATCTCGGTCAACGTGGTACGCAGGGGGTGGCCGCTCTTGCCGGCAATGTCCCACAGGCTGACCGGATACGCCTGCGGCATATGGTGCAGCCAGGGCATGCCGGCGATACGTTCGGCCACCTTGCCCTGCGGCGCACCGGCCGCCCCCAGCCCGCACAGGTCACCTTTAACGTCAGCGGCGAACACGGCGACACCGGCGTCACTGAAGGCCTCGGCCAGATGCTGCAGGGTCACGGTCTTGCCAGTACCTGTGGCGCCCGCCACCAGGCCATGACGGTTGGCCAGCTTCAGCGCCTGCCCGACCGGCAGGCCGTCTAGCCCGGCCCCTACAACGATGGTTGAAGATTCCGACATCTGTTTAATCCTCTGCTCAAGCTTTGCCTGGGGTCGGCCGATACCTCGGGGTGATATTTGCCTTACATAGAGAGAAAAAACCGAAAAGGGACTTTTCGGGATGTTGCACTCGCAGTGCTCGACAGGTGCGAACACCTGATACAACACCTTAGCGGAATCGATAACGCCATGAACAAAAGCCTTCGTTTCAGCCACAAGATTCTATTGGCAGCCTCACTGATCGTGATACTCGCCTTCAGCCTTTTTACCCTCTACAACGATTACCTGCAGCGTAATGCGATTCGCGAGGACCTTCAGAACTACCTGGCTGAAATGGGCGCATCCACATCGACCAACATCCGCAGTTTGTTCGAGGGCCGTATCAAACTGGTGGAAAACCTGGCACAGAACATTGCCCAGCAGCCGGCCAGTGCCGAGACGCTGATGGGGCAGAATGCCCTGGTGTCCAGTTTTCTCACGGTGTACCTGGGCAAGGTAGACGGTGGCTTCAGCGTGCGCCCGGACGCGAAGATGCCGGACGGCTACGACCCCCGCACCCGCCCCTGGTACAAGGACGGCATGAACGCCAGCGGGGCCATGCTGACCGAGCCCTATATCGACATGACCACCAACAAGATGGTCATTGGCATCCTCAGCAAGGTCGCCAACGACATTGGTGTGGTGGGCGGTGACCTGGCCCTGGACGGCCTGGTGCAGATCATCAACTCGCTGAACTTCGGCGGCATGGGCTATGCCTTCCTGGTCAACGACCAGGGCAAGATCCTGGTGCACCCTGATCAGGGCCTGGTGATGAAGTCGCTGTCGGACCTGTTCCCCGAACACGCGCCCAAACTGACCGCAGACCTCACCGAGGTGCAGAGCGAGGGCCAGACACGCCTGCTCACTTTCACCCCGGTGACCGGCCTGCCGTCGGCCAACTGGTACATCGGCCTGTCGATCGACAAGGACAAGGCCTTCGCCATGCTCACCACCTTCCGCACCTCGGCGGTGATCGCCACGGTGGTGGCGGTGGTCATTATCATCGGCCTGCTTGGCCTGCTGATCCGCGTGCTGTTGCAGCCGCTGCACACCATGACCCGCGCGATGGAAGACATCGCCGAAGGCGAAGGCGACCTGACCAAACGCCTGCGCATTCACAACCACGACGAATTCGGCATTCTGGGCACCGCCTTCAACCGCTTCGTCGAGCGCATCCATGCCTCGATCCGCGAGGTGTCTTCGGCCACCGAGCAGGTAAACGAAGTGGCATTGCGGGTGATCAGCGCCTCCAACTCGTCCATGACCAACTCCGACGAGCAATCCAACCGCACCAACAGCGTGGCCGCCGCCATCAATGAACTGGGCGCAGCCGCCCAAGAGATCGCCGGCAATGCCGCCCAAGCCTCGCAGCACGCCAGCTCGGCCAGGCTGCTGGCCGAAGAAGGCCAACAAGTGGTGGAGCGCAGCATTGCCGCCATGAACCGCCTGTCCGACCTGATCGTAACGTCCAGTGGCCACATTGAAACGCTGAACGGCAAGACGGTGAATATCGGCCAGATTCTCGAGGTGATCACCAGCATTTCCCAGCAGACCAACCTGCTGGCTCTGAACGCGGCCATCGAAGCGGCCCGTGCCGGTGAAGCCGGCCGCGGCTTTGCGGTGGTAGCCGATGAGGTGCGCAACCTGGCCCACCGCACCCAGGAATCGGCGCAGCAGGTACAGGGCATGATCGAGGAACTGCAAGTGGGCGCCCGTGAGTCGGTCGACACCATGGACCAGAGCCAGCGCCACAGCACCGAAAGCGTGCAGATCGCCAACCAGGCCGGCGAGCGCCTGGACAGCGTTACTGTTCGTATCGGCGAGATCGACGGCATGAACCAGTCGGTTGCCACTGCAACCGAGGAGCAGACTGCCGTGGTCGAGGCGATCAACATGGACATCAACGAGATCAACATGCTCAACCAGGAGGGCGTGGAAAACCTGCAGGCCACCCTGCGCGCCTGCTCCGACCTGGAACAGCAAGCCAGCCGCCTCAAGCACCTGGTCGGCACGTTCAGAATCTGACAGCAAACCACCAGCGGCAGGCATGTGGCCTGCTGCTGGCCATCAGCCCATCAGCGGCCGATCGAACAAACCATCCTTCCACAAGGTCAACTTTAGGCGTGTCATCGCCGGCTAATCACTGCCGGATGACAGACCCGAATACGATCCCGGAGGGATGCTGATCGTGCACATCGCCGACATCACCATGTTCTACGCCCCGGCCAGCGGCGGCGTACGGACGTACCTTGATGCCAAACACCATCGCCTGGACGCACTGCAGGGTGTGCGCCACAGCCTGCTGATACCCGGCGCCAGCGCCACCCACGCAGACGGCGTGTACCACGTGCCCTCCCCACCCCTGCCATTCGGCAAGGGCTACCGTTTCCCGGTACGCCTGGCGCCCTGGTGCAATGTGCTGCGCGACCTGCAACCTGACCTGATCGAAGTGGGCGACCCCTACCTCACCGCCTGGGCGGCCCTGGAGGCGCGGCGCAAACTGGATGTGCCTGTCATCGGCTTCTACCACTCCGACCTGCCCCTGTTGGTAAGCAACCGCATGGGCAACTGGTTTACCCCTAATGTGGAAGCCTACGTCAGCAAGCTGTATGGCAATTTCGACCGGGTGCTCGCCCCAAGCAAGGTGATGGCCGACAAGCTCAAGCGCCTGGGCGTGCGCGATGTGCACGTCCAGCCGCTAGGGGTAGACCTGGCCACCTTCAACCCTTCACGGCGCGACCCACAGGTACGCGCCGAGCTGGGTATCGCCGACACCAGCCGCCTGTTGATCTACGCAGGCCGTGGCTCACGGGAGAAGAACCTGCCGGTGCTGCTGGAGTGCATGCGCCAGCTTGGGCGTGGCTACCACCTGCTGCTGGTAGGCTCGAACATGCCCAGCAACGTGCCCGACAACGTTAGCGTGATTGGCCAGTTCTGCCCGGCACACGAGGTGGCGCGGCTGATGGCCAGTGCCGACCTGCTGGTGCATGCAGGGGACCAGGAAACCTTCGGCCTGGTGATCCTTGAAGCCATGGCCAGCGCCACGCCAGTGGTCGCGGTACGCGCCGGTGCGTTCGGGGAAATCGTCAACGACCAGTGCGGCCGGCTGTGCCAGCCCAACGATGCGCTAGCCATGGCCGCCGCTGTGCGTGAAGCCTTTGAGGCCGGCGTGCGTAAACTCGGCGCCCAGGCCCGTCAACACGTGGAAACCTGCTACTCATGGGACAGCGTGGTCAGTGGCCTGCTGCAACACTATCACGCCGTACTCGGCCACCCGTTGCAGGTGCGCGCCCATGCCTGAAGCGTCTGCCAACCCTCGCAGCCTGATGCTGGTATTGCATGACGTAGCGCCAGAAACCTGGCCAGACTACGAGCCGTTCGTACAGGCCGTGGACGCGCTGGGTGATGTACCCATGACCTGGCTGGTAGTGCCGGACTTTCATCGACGCAACCCGCTGCACCAGGCACCTGCGTTCTGCCAGATGCTTGAACATCGCCTGGCGGCGGGCGACGAACTGGCCTTGCACGGTTATGCACATGCCGACGAAGGGCCCCTGCCGCGCACGCCCGTCGAGTACTTCATGCGCCGTATCTATACCCACGAGGGTGAGTTCTATGGGCTGGACGAGCAGCAGGCCCTTGCCCGCCTGCAAGATGGCCTGGCCCTGTTTGCACAGCAGGGCTGGCCAGTGGCAGGGTTCGTGGCCCCGGCGTGGCTCATGAGTGAAGGCACGCGCCAGGCACTGCGTCGCTTGCCCCTCAAGTACACCAGCACGCCTCAACACCTCTACCGGTTGCCGGACTTCACCGCGATAGATGCACCCGGGCTGGTGTGGAGCGCACGTAGTGCCTGGCGCCGGGAATTGTCACGCGTGCTCTGCAACTGGCAGTGCCGCCGTTGGCAGGGCGCCAACACGCTGCGGCTGGGGCTGCACCCGGTGGACATGCGCCACCGTTCGTCCCGCGAGTACTGGCTGCGCACGTTGCAGAAGCTGCTTGAAGACGGGCGCCAGCCCTTGACCAAATCCGCCTGGCTGGAGCGCCAGGTAGCCGCATGAACCGCTGGGTCTGGCTGGCCCTGGCGTTGCTGGGCGCAGCGCTGGTACCGGCACTGCTGGGCGGCACCGAACTGCTGCCCAGGCTCAGCCGTTTCGACCCGCAATTGCTGCTGACCTTGGTTGGCATGATCGTGTTGTGCTGGGTGCTGAATGCACTACGCCTGCGCCTGCTATTGGGCGAACAAGCCCGGCACATTACCCCTGTGCGCACCCTGGGCGTGGTGATGGCCACCGAATTTGCCATTTGCACCACACCCGGGGGCAGTGGCGGCCCGTTGACGCTGATGGCCCTGCTTGCCCGGGACCGCATCAGCCCCGCACGCAGCGGCGCAGTGTTCGCCACCGACCAACTGAACGACCTGGTGTTCTTCTTCTGCGCCATGCTGGCGATTGCCGGCTATGCACTGTTCCACAGCCTGGGCCGCAGCCAACTGAGCATGCTATTGGGCAGCGCTGCACTGTTATGTGCGGCGCTGGCCGCTGTGGTAGTGCTGTTGCGCTACAGGCGCCCGGTAATGCGCGCCAATGGCAGGCTGATACAGCGGCTGGGCGTGAGTGCCCCACGCAAGCGGCGCTGGGCCCGCAAGCTGCTGCACTTCACCCAGGCCCTGGCGCAGACCTGGCAGTTGCCCAAGCGCACCCTTGCGTTGGTATTCACCCTCACCTGTGCCCATTGGGGCCTGCGTTATAGTGTGCTGTACCTGGTGGTGAGGGGCCTGGGCACGGACCTGGGCTGGATCCCCAGCTTTCTGGTGCAGATGCTGTCACTCAGTGCCGGCCAGTTCAGCATGATGCCCGGTGGTGCCGGGGCAGCCGAACTGACGTCGGCCAGCCTACTGACGCCGATGCTGGGCAGCTCGACGGCAGCGGCGGCCATCCTGCTGTGGCGGGCTGTCACGTACTACTTTTACCTGTTGGCGGGTGGGCCGGTGTTTGTGGCTCTACTGGCTCGCCCGCTGCTGGAACGCTGGCGCCGCCAGGCGGGTTGAGCTGCTGCCAGAGCGCCGCGGCACCGGGAAAATCGGTGCCGTCGGTTGGTTCCAGAGCCTCGGGGTCGAAACGGGCAAGGCAACCCTCACCCAGTGTGGGCGGTAACGAGGCGGTCGGGGCATTGCGCTGCCGGGCCATGTGTCACCGCTCCCCTGCCAGACTCAATCGAACACGACAGTCTTGTTGCCGTGCACCAGTACCCGGTCTTCCAGGTGATAACGCAAGCCGCGGGCCAGCACCATCTTTTCTACGTCCCGGCCGAAGCGGACCATATCCTCGATGCTGTCGGCATGGTTCACCCGCACCACGTCCTGTTCGATGATCGGGCCGGCGTCCAGCTCTTGGGTAACGTAGTGGCAGGTGGCGCCGATCAGCTTCACACCACGCAGAGCAGCCTGATGATACGGCTTGGCACCCACGAAGGACGGCAGGAAGCTGTGGTGGATGTTGATGACCTTCTCGGCGTAATCCTGGCACAGCTGTGGCGGCAGGATTTGCATATAGCGGGCCAGCACCACCACATCGGCCGCGTGCTCCTGAACCAGGCGCGACACTTCGGCGAACGCTGGCGCCTTGTCCGCAGGGTCTACAGGCACATGGAAGAATGGAATACCGTGCCACTCGACCATGCTGCGCAGGTCGTTATGGTTGGAGATGACACAGGGGATATCGCAATCGAGTTCATCCGTGTGCCAGCGGTGCAGCAAATCGGCCAGGCAATGGGACTCACGGCTGGCCATCAACACGACGCGTTTCTTTTGCGCCGAATCGGTAATGCGCCACATCATGGAAAACTCTTCGGCAATCGGCGCAAAGGCTTCGCGGAAGGCGTCGATACCAAAGGGCAAGGATTCTGCGCGGATTTCATGACGCATGAAGAACCACCCACTCTGCACGTCGGAGTGATGGCTGGCTTCGTTGATCCAGCCGTTGTACAACGCCAGGAAATTACTGACTTTCGCCACGATGCCGACGCGGTCGGGGCAAGCGATCACCAGACGGTAGGTGCGCATGAATAAGACTCCAGAACTTCGCAAAGGCGCACATTCTAGCGGCCCGCCAGAAAAAACGCAGTAATGATTGACGGGGCGGGCCCGAATCGTTGACCACGTGAATCAAGGCATTGTCTGACAAGGTGGGCAGACGAGACCGTCGCTTAATGTAAATTTTTGTTCACCCAGAGATATGTTGTCACAGCTTAATTAACAGTTAATGCCGCAATAACATGTTTACTTGCGAGTATCGCCTGTCTATTATTGCCCCACACATTTCCGAACACGCATTAAGGAACACTCCATGTCCCTGATCAACGAGTACCGCGCCACCGAAGAAGCCATCAAGGAACTTCAGGCCCGCCTGGCCAACCTGTCCCAGGATGACAAGCTGAAAAAAGAACTGGAGTTCGAAGGCAAACTGCGCACCTTGATGGGTGAATATTCCAAGTCGCTGCGTGACATCATTGCCCTGCTCGACCCGGATTCCAAACTGAGCAAAGCACCGCGTGGCGCCGTCAAGCCAACCGCTACCAAGCGTGCCCGCAAGGTCAAGCAATACAAAAACCCGCACAACGGTGAAGTCATCGAAACCAAAGGCGGCAACCACAAAACCCTGAAAGAATGGAAAGCCAATTGGGGTGGTGATGTGGTTGAAAGCTGGGCCACCTTGCTGGACTGATTGTCCTGCACCGCACGCTTGCCCAATAAAAAACGCCGGTATATTACCGGCGTTTTTTTATTGGGCGGTTTTAAGCGATGGCCAATTGCGCTTGCAAGTGCCGGGCGTGCAACTGCCAGGCTTGCAACACCTGCTGCCCTGCTGCGTCCCCCCCCGGCCATGCGAGCTCCAGGGCCTTGGCGAAATCGCCAAGGGTGTTCGGCGCGCCCCACTGCGGGTCAAGCAGGCGCTGTCGGCAGAAATCCTGCCAGCGTTGCTGTTCCTGCCCATTCAAGGTATCCGGAAAATTACGCGCTCGGTAACGGAACAACAGTTCGGGCAACCGTGGGTCATCGAACATCCACTGCCCATGCCCCAACTGGGCAGGGTCCGAGGTACGCACGTGTTCACACAAGCGGCGGTCACGCTCGCCCAGGAAACCTTCGTATAATTGCTGCTCAGGGTCTGCACTCGGTGCAAACGCTTCCTTGCCATAGATGAATTGAAGCTTTTCCTGCCATTGCACCTGCTGGTTGGCCAAGTCTTCGCCACGGCGTTGTAACATCGGCACATCCAGGCCCAGCCGTAGTTGATCCTGAGGGCGCAACACTGAAAGCGGCGCCACTACCGGGCAACGGTTGATCTGTATTAGTTTGAGCGGGACCGGTAATTCACCCTCTGCCAATTCATCACGCCGGGTGTACAAACGCTGGCGCAAAGTTTCAGCAGTTTCCCACACAAGCGGTGAGGTTTCCTGATGCAGGTCGCACACAATCAGTGCATTGCGGTTGTGCGGATGCCACGCCAGTGGCAACACCACCCCCAAATAATTACGGGCGGCAGAAAAGCGACCCGATATATGCACCAGCGGCTGCAACAAGCGTATCTGCTCCATCACCTTGTGCTTGCTGCGCAGCTGGAAAAGCCATTCATATAACTTTGGCTGTTGCTGGCGAATCAAGCGCGCCAGAGCGATGGTGGCCCGTACGTCGGAAAGCGCTTCGTGAGCATGGCCATGATCAATCCCGTTTGCCTTGGTCAGTAACTCGAGGCGCAGGCTGGTACGCCCCTCCTGTTGCGGCCATTCAATCCCCTCAGGCCTGAGCGCATAAGCGGTGCGCACCACGTCGATCAGGTCCCAACGGCTGTTACCCCCCTGCCATTCACGGGCGTAGGGGTCGAAGAAGTTACGGTATAGGCTATAGCGCGTCACTTCATCGTCGAACCGCAGGGTGTTGTAGCCGGCCCCACAGGTGCCGGGCTGAGCCAGCTGTGCATGCACCCGGGACATGAATTCAGCTTCGCACAGGCCCTGCTCGACGAGCTGCTGCGGGGTAATACCGGTCACCAGGCAGGCCGCTGGGTGCGGCAGGATGTCATCGGACGGCCGACAGTAAAGGTTGATGGGTTCGTCGATTTCGTTCAGCTCGAAATCGGTGCGCAGCCCGGCCATCTGCAATGGGCGGTCGCAGCGCGGGTTGATACCGGTGGTTTCGTAGTCGTGCCAGAAAATGCTTGCGGTCACGGGGTCGTCCTGTAGCGGGGTCGACCCGATTCTAACGCGAATCCCCCATGCCGAGGCTCAAGGGCGCCTACGGCAGGTCAGACGGGGGCGTTGGCGGCGCGAAAGCTGAAGTATTCCTGCAGTGACCTCACAAAGTCGTCGAATTCGCGCGGCGCCTGCAGCAGCATGAAGCCAGAATCGTAGTGCCCCGGGGTCTGGTCCTCACGGCACCACAGGCAACTGGCTGTCAGGTTGACGAACTGGTGCCCGCCGCCCTGCAACGGCAAGCGTAATTGCAGTTCGTAATCAGGGCCTACCAGCACGGGCAGCTCACTGATGACCATCAACCCGGCCTCCGACGCGTTCCCCAAAAGGCCGATCTCCTGACCGGTAAAACGGTTGAAGACCTGAAGAACGAAGGGTAATTGATGGCGTTGTATATTGCGCTTGTTGAACATGGCGGTTGATGCAGTCCGTTCCTGGCCAGGAATGCGTGGAACTGGCGGTTTTTGTAACAGCTGAGTTACAGATTAGCGCAGGGCGCCTGGTAACTCTCACAAAATAGAACACACCTTGGCATTATCGCCAAGGTGCAGTCGTCGCCGGCTTGGCGATGGCGGGCTCGCCACTGCGATAATGGCCGAGCCGCTCCAGTGTCTGCAGGCGCGCTTGCGCCCGGTAGGCGTATTCGTTGCCGGGGTAGCGCTGAATCAGGTACTGGTAGGTTTGAGCAGCATCCACGTACAGCGCCTGACGCTCCAGGCACTGGCCACGCAGCAATGCAACCTCGGGGTGGATGAACGGGCGGGCCCGGCTGGCACGGTCGACCTGGGACAACTCGAGCATGACCCGCTGGCAGTCGCCACGGTCGTAGGCGCGGTAGGCGTTGTTCAGGTGATGGTCCATCGACCAGCGGGTACAACCGACGGCGCTGGCGGCCAGGGCTAAAACGATCAGGGTGCGCATGGGTGTCTCCTTTGCTGTCCAGCTTATCGGCCGCTGCCGGCGTTTCTTCAGCCATGGCACGACGGGCTGTGGGTAGAGCATCAGGTAGTGAAACGGAAAAATGACTACAGCAAGATTCAGGAGTAGCCTTTCGCTGCGCTTCAATACAGGAGTCTGTGCATGACCATCCGCCGCACCAAAATCGTCGCCACCCTTGGCCCAGCCAGCAATTCGCCGGAAGTGATCGAACAACTGATCCATGCCGGCCTGGACGTGGCACGCCTGAACTTTTCTCACGGCACCCCGGACGAGCACAAGGCCCGCGCCCGCCTGATCCGTGACATCGCCGCCAAGAACGGCCGCCATGTCGCACTGCTGGGCGACCTGCAAGGCCCGAAGATCCGTATCGCCAAGTTCGCCAACAAGCGCATCGAATTGAAGATCGGTGACAAGTTCACCTTCTCCACCGCCCACCCGCTGACCGAAGGCAACCAGGATATCGTCGGTATCGACTACCCCGACCTGGTGAAGGACTGCGGCGTCGGTGACGAACTGCTGCTCGACGACGGCCGCGTGGTCATGCGCGTTGAAACCGCCACCGCAGACGCCCTGCACTGCGTGGTGATCATTGGTGGCCCGCTGTCGGACCACAAGGGCATCAACCGCAAAGGTGGTGGCCTGACCGCCCCGGCCCTGACCGAGAAGGACAAGGCCGACATCAAGCTGGCAGCCGAGATGGACCTGGACTACCTGGCCGTTTCCTTCCCTCGCGATGCCAGCGACATGGAATACGCCCGCAAGCTGCGTGACGAATCGGGCGGCAGCGCCTGGCTGGTCGCCAAGATCGAGCGCGCCGAGGCGGTTGCCGACGACGAAACCCTCGACAAGCTGATCGCCGCCTCCGACGCGGTGATGGTTGCCCGCGGTGACCTGGGTGTGGAAATCGGCGACGCCGAACTGATCGCCATCCAGAAGAAGATCATCCAGCACGCACGCCGCAACAACAAAGCGGTGATCGTGGCGACCCAGATGATGGAGTCGATGATCCAGAACCCGATGCCCACCCGTGCCGAAGTGTCCGACGTGGCCAACGCCGTGCTCGACAACACCGACGCGGTCATGCTGTCGGCCGAAAGTGCCGCCGGTGCTTACCCGATCGAAGCCGTGCAAGCCATGGCGCGCATCTGCCTGGGCGCCGAGAAGCACCCGACCAGCCAGCGCTCCAGCCACCGCCTGCACACCACCTTCGAGCGCTGTGACGAAAGCATCGCGCTGGCGGCCATGTACACCGCCAACCACTTCCCTGGGGTAAAGGCGATCATTGCCCTGACCGAAAGTGGCTACACCCCGTTGATCATGTCGCGCCTGCGCTCGCATGTGCCGATCTTCGCCCTGTCGCCACACCGTGCCACCCAGGCTCGCGCCTCGATGTTCCGCGGTGTGTACCCGATCGACTTCGACCCGGCATCGTTGCCGGCCGACAAGGTCAGCCAGGCAGCGGTCGACGAACTGCTCAAGCGTGGCCTGGTGGAACAGGGTGACTGGGTGATCCTGACCAAAGGCGACAGCTACCACACCATCGGTGGCACCAATGGCATGAAGATCCTGCATGTGGGTGATCCGCTGGTCGGTTGATCCAGCAACGCGTCAGGGGCCGCTTCGCGGCCCTATCGCAGGCAAGCCCGTCGGTCAGGCGTGCCCCACAAACACATCGGCGTACACCTGCCCCCGTGGCACCCCGGCGATGAACAGCCGGCGGGCAAAGCGTTCCACACGCGCCTGCCCACCGCACACCAGCGCCACAGTCTGCCGCGACGGCAGGCGCAAGCCGGCAAGCGCCTCGTCCATGTGCTCTGCCAGCACCAACTCCACACTCACCCCCTGCACCTTGCGCAGTGCACCGGCCAGATAATGCCCGGCACCGTCGTGCGCCACATGCACGAGCCTGATCTCACCCTGATGCCCCTGGCGCAGCGCCTCGCGCAAGATACCCCACAGCGGGGCCAGGCCCGTGCCTGCCGCCAGCAGCCACAGCGGCCGCGCCTGCCAGTCCGGGTCGTAATGAAGGGCCCCGCCGCGCAGCTCGCCCAAGCGCACCGGGTCACCCACCTGCACAGCCCGGGCAAGGTCACAAAACGCGCCGGGGTGACGGCAGTCGATATGAAATTCAAGGCATTCGTCCTCACCCGGCAAACTGGCGAGGGAATAGGGCCGTGCCACGCCGCCCAGCCACAGCACCACGTGCTGCCCGGCCTGGTAGCGCAGCGGCCGCTCCGGCCGCAGTTGCAGGCGCAGCACCGTGCCTGCCCAGCCCAGCGCGGCCACCGTGGCCGTCACGCCATGCTGGCGCGGGTCGAACAACGCCACCTGCAAGTTCTCGACTACCCGGCACTGGCAGGCCAGCCGCCAGCCCTGGGCATGCTTGTCCAGGGCCAGGGCCTCGGGCAGCGCATCCAGCGGTTGCCCGGCCAGGCATTGCACAAGGCAGGCATGGCAGCTACCAGCCCTGCAGCTGTAGGGTACGTTCAGGCCAGCGTCGTTCAGGGCATCCAGCAGGTTGCTGCCGTTCGGTACTGTCCAGCGGTGCTCACCCACGCAGAGTTCGGGCATGTTCGGTACAGTCTCCGGTGAATGGGGTGGTGTAGGCCGATTCTACGGCAGCAAAAAGGATGCCGGCCAGCGACCGACCAAGGTCCGCATCGGCTGCAGGTGTGCCAGGCCCTGATGCGCGCTATACTGCCGCGCCTTTTTACGTCGGCCTGACCTGCCGGCGCCTGCAAGGCGCTTCGACACGCTGGTCGGCACCGTCGAGCGCCGTAATGAATGTTCCCGTCTTCAAGAGGAGCGCGCTGCATGACCGTGATCAAGCAAGACGACCTGATTCAGAGCGTCGCCGATGCCCTGCAATTCATTTCGTACTACCACCCCGTCGATTTCATCCAGGCCATGCACGAGGCCTACCTGCGCGAAGAGTCGCCGGCTGCACGCGATTCCATCGCCCAGATCCTGATCAACTCGCGCATGTGCGCCACCGGCCACCGCCCGATCTGCCAGGACACCGGTATCGTCACCGTGTTCGTGCGCGTGGGCATGGACGTGCGCTGGGACGGCGCCACCCTGAGCGTCGACGACATGATCAACGAAGGTGTGCGCCGCGCCTACAACCTGCCTGAAAACGTGCTGCGTGCATCGATCCTGGCCGACCCGGCCGGCGCTCGCAAGAACACCAAGGACAACACCCCGGCCGTTATCCATTACTCCATCGTCCCCGGCGACAAGGTTGAAGTGGACGTGGCCGCCAAGGGTGGCGGTTCGGAGAACAAGTCGAAGATGGCCATGCTCAACCCATCCGACTCCATCGTCGACTGGGTTCTCAAGACCGTGCCGACCATGGGCGCCGGCTGGTGCCCGCCTGGCATGCTCGGCATCGGCATCGGCGGCACCGCCGAGAAGGCCGCCGTCATGGCCAAGGAAGTGTTGATGGAATCCATCGACATCCACGAGCTCAAGGCCCGTGGCCCGCAGAACCGCCTGGAAGAAATTCGCCTGGAGCTGTTCGAAAAGGTCAACCAACTGGGCATCGGTGCCCAGGGCCTGGGTGGCCTCACCACCGTGCTCGACGTCAAGATCATGGACTACCCGACCCACGCCGCTTCGCTGCCGGTGTGCATGATCCCCAACTGCGCCGCCACCCGCCACGCCCACTTCGTGCTCGATGGCTCGGGCCCGGCTGAGCTGGAAGCCCCGTCGCTGGACGCCTACCCGGAAATCGTCTGGGAAGCTGGCCCAAGCGCTCGCCGCGTCAACCTCGACGACATCACCCCGGAAGAAGTCGCCAGCTGGAAGCCGGGCGAAACCATCCTGCTCAACGGCAAGATGCTCACCGGCCGCGACGCTGCCCACAAGCGCATGGTCGAAATGCTCAACCGTGGCGAAGCGCTGCCGGTCGACCTGAAAGGCCGCTTCATCTACTACGTGGGCCCGGTCGACCCGGTGGGTGACGAAGTCGTTGGCCCAGCCGGCCCGACCACCGCCACGCGGATGGACAAATTCACCCGTCAAATCCTTGAGCAGACCGGCCTGCTGGGCATGATCGGCAAGTCCGAGCGCGGCCCGACCGCTATCGAGGCGATCAAGGACAACAAGGCCGTGTACCTGATGGCCGTGGGTGGCGCTGCCTACCTGGTGGCCCAGGCCATCCGCAAGTCGAAGGTGCTGGCCTTCGCCGAGCTGGGCATGGAAGCGATCTACGAGTTCGAGGTCAAGGACATGCCGGTTACCGTCGCGGTAGACAGTAACGGTGAGTCTGTGCACATCACGGGCCCTGCCCTGTGGCAGAGCAAGATTGCCCAGAGCCTGGCAGTCGAAGTGAAGTAAAACCTGCCTCGCCGGCAAGCCCGCTCCCATTGCGTTACCCCTGTGGGAGCGGGCCTGACTGCGATGCAAGCATCACGGTCATCACAGCATTCTTTCAAACTGCTCCGGCCAGTCCCGCCAGGTAAAAACCTGCCCTTCCCGCCGTACCCGCCGCACCTCTTCCAGGTCCAGGTCACACACCAGCCACTGGCTGCCGACCGGGTCGAGCCCTTCACTCAAAGCCATCACCCCATCACCCGGCATGCCGTGATCCGGCGGTACGAACAGCCCTGCCCGGCCGATGTTTTCGTCCAGTGCCGGCGACCACGGCGCACGGCCCACCGTGGGGCTCTGCAACACGGCAATCTGGTTTTCCAGCGCACGCGCCTGGGCACCGATGCGCACCCGGTGGTAACCCGCCTCGGTGTCGGTGCAGCTCGGCGCCAGGATCAGGTCGGCCCCCTGCTCAGCGAGCCGACGGGCCAGCAGGGGGAACTCGTTGTCATAGCAGACCAGAATGCCCAGGCGCCCCAGCTCGGTATCGAACACCTGCAAACCCTGCCCGGCGGCAATCCCCCACTGCTCCCGCTCGAAGCGGGTCATCATCAGTTTGTCCTGATACCCCAGGCAGCCCTGCGGGCCGAACAGCCAGGCGCGGTTGCGGTACAACCCGTCACCGTCCAGCACCGGCAGCGTGCCCGGCTGCAGGTACACATTCCAGCGCTTGGCAATACTCGCGCACAGCGCCTTCCACGGCTCGATCAGCGGCTGCATGGCAGCAATCGATGTGCCCAGGTCGCCCCGCTGCCGCGCCGAAAGCTGGCCACTGAGTACCAGCCCGGCGTATTCCGGTAACAGCAGCAGGCGGGCGCCAGCGTCCACGGCCTCGGCGCACAGCGCCTGCAGGTGGCCGGCATAGGCGTCCCAGGTTTCGTGCAGCTCGATTGCATACTGGCAAGCCGCAACGCGGATCACAGTGGCAATTCCTTGAGCCAGAACGACATCAGTTTGTCGGAGCTTTCCGGTTCATCCAGGTCACGCCATGCGTAACGAGTGCGCAACGATGGGTCGTGCAGAAACCCCCGGTTGCGCCAGAAGCCATGCAGTGGCTTGTAGTCAGCCGGCCTTCGCGGGTGCACCCCAGGCCGTTCGACGGCGCAAAACGCGCAGTAGTCGAACTCGGCCAGCTTGTGCGCGTAAGACTCACGCTCGATGAAAAAGCGCACACCCAGGCCCTGCCCCCGGTACTCGGGCAGCACCACCGATTCACCGAAGTAATAGACGCTGGCCGGGTCACGCCCCTGGGCCAGAAACGGCTGCTGCAGCTCGGGTGCCACATCCACCAGCGGCAGGCCGGTGGAGGCGCCCACCACCTTGCCGTCGTCCAGTGCCAGCACCACAAGACTGCGCCCAGAGCGGGCATAGGTGGCGAGGTAGTCGGCTTCATACTCGGGCGAGCCGTCGTAGAGGTAGGGGAACTCGCGGAACACGTTCAGGCGCAGACGAGCGAGGTCATCGATGTAAGGCGCGATAGCGGCGCCGTGCAACAGGCGTATTTCCATGCTTGGCGGTCGTTTTGTCGATGTGGATGACGCGCTCGGCTAAGCCGGGCTTGAGGGGAAACCCTATCATCCGGGCCAACGACGCGCCTTTTCCCTACACGACAGGTATTGTTCCATGACCGCTACCGAACTGGTAAATGCTTACTACACCGCTTTCAATGCGGGCGACATGCCAGCCTTTCTCGCGCTGCTCAGCGAAGACGTGATCCACGACATCAACCAGGGTGAGCGGCAGATGGGCAAGGCCAGCTTCGCGGCCTTCATGGGCAAGATGAACCGCTGCTACCGCGAGCGCCTGGCCGACATCGTCGTCATGCAGAACGCCGACGGCAGCCGCGCGGCCGCCGAGTTCACCGTGCACGGCCAGTACCTGGAAGCCGATGAAGGCCTGCCGGCCGCCAAGGGGCAGACCTACGTGCTACCGGCCGGAGCCTTCTTCTACATCCACTGCGGGAAGATTGCCCGCGTGACCAACTACTACAACCTCAACGACTGGGTCGAGCAGGTTGCCTGAGCCACGCGCTTACGAGATGCGGGTGCCCAGCACTTTCAGGAAGGCCGCCAGCCACGCCGGGTGCGCAGGCCAGGCAGGCGCGGTGACCAGGTTGCCATCCACATGGGCCTGGTCGACCGCGATGTCGATGAATGTGCCCCCTGCCAGGCGCACTTCCGGCGCACACGCCGGGTAGGCGCTGCACTCGCGGCCTTTGAGCACCCCCGCGGCCGCCAGCAGTTGCGCACCATGACACACGGCGGCAATCGGCTTGCCGGCCTGGTCGAAGGCGCGCACCAGGTCCAGCACCTTCTCGTTCAGGCGCAGGTATTCAGGGGCCCGGCCGCCGGGGATCAGCAGGGCGTCATAGCTTTCGGGGCGAGCCCGCACAAAGTCGTGGTTCAGGGCAAAATGGTGCCCGGGCTTTTCGCTGTAGGTCTGCTCGCCCTCGAAGTCGTGGATGGCTGTGCGCACGGTCTGCCCCGCGACCTTTTCCGGGCACACCGCATGCACCGTATGGCCGACCATGCTCAGCGCCTGGAACGGCACCATGGCCTCGTAATCTTCCACGTAGTCGCCCACCAGCATGAGAATCTTCTTCGCCGTCATCGCATCCACTCCATCCATTGCCTGTGAACTGTCATCCCACCATAGCCGCTCTCAGTCGCGGCGGTCGAGCAGGTTGGCCACCAGCCGGTCCAGCCAGCCCCAGACGCGCTGCTTCACCCGTCGCCACAGTGGCCGCGCATTCCAGTGGTCCAGGTCGACTTCCTGGCTTTGCGCAAAATCGCGCTCGAAGCTGGCGACCACGGCGGCCGTCAGCGCCGGGTCCAGTGCCTCGATGTTGGCTTCGAGGTTGAAGCGCAGGTTCCAGTGATCGAAGTTGCACGAACCGATGCTTACCCAGTCATCCACCACCACCATTTTCAGGTGCAGGAAACACGGCTGGTATTCGAAGATCCGCACGCCGGCACGCAACAGGCGGGGGTAATAGCGGTGCCCGGCATAGCGGACCGACGGGTGATCGGTGCGCGGGCCGGTCAGCAGCAGGCGCACATCCACCCCCTTGCCAGCGGCGCGGCGCAACGAGCGGCGCACGCTCCAGGTGGGTAGAAAATAAGGCGTGGCCAGCCACACACGCTGGGTGCCGCTGTTAAGCGCGCGCACCAGCGCGTGCAGGATGTCCTGGTGCTGGCGGGCGTCGGCATAGGCTACCCGGCCCAGACCCTGCCCCTTCGCCGGCACTTTGGGCAAGCGCGGCAGGCCAAACCCTTCGGCAGGGCGCCAAGCCGTGCGACGGTGGTTGGCCTGCCACTGGCGGTCGAACAGCAACTGCCAGTCGCTCACCACCGGGCCCTGTATCTGCACCATCACTTCATGCCAATCGCTGGCAGCAGCGTCTGGCCGCCAGAATTCGTCGGTCACACCCGTGCCGCCCACCACCGCCCAGCGCTCGTCCACCAACAGCAACTTGCGATGATCGCGGTAGAGGTTGCGCAAGCCACGCTTCCAGTGCAGGCGGTTGTACCAGCGCAGGTAGACACCGGCATCCACCAGGCGCTGGCGCAACACGCTGTTGAAGGCCAGGGAGCCGTAGTCATCGAACAGGCAGCGCACCCGCACACCGCGCCGGGCGGTGTGTTCAAGGGCCTGGACCACAGCCTCGGCGCAGGTGCCTGCTTCGACCAGGTACAACTCTAGGTCGACCTGGGTTTGGGCGCCGCCGATGGCCGCGAGCATGCGCGGAAAAAATTCGGGGCCATCGATCAGCAGTTCGAACTGGTTGCCATCCCGCCAGGGGAAGACTGGCCCCGGCATGTCAGCGGGCGGTGAAGATCAGCACCGCATTCACCGGCACCGAGGGGTTGATGGATTTGAGCTTGGCGAACTTGCGCAGGGTTTCCAGCCCTGGCAGCAGGCCGAAGTCTTCGGCACGCAGCACTAGCGGCTCCAAGGTCACCACCTGGAAACGCCGCTGGTCCAGGCGCGTTGCCAGCAACAGGGCATCGTAGTTGTGCGACTGGCCATGCAAGGTCACGGTCACCGGCAGGCGCAGTTCGATCTGCGCACCGTCGGCCAGGTCGTTGATGGGCCGCAGGTCCAGTTGCGCCTGTACCTGCGCCTCGGCAAAGCGGCCGACTTCGAACAGGTCGTCGCGCATACGCTCATCCCTCAACGGGATGCCGCTGCTGACCGAATCCATCTCGATGCGCAGCCCTGCAACACCCTTGCGGTCGACCGACCCATGCAACACGAGAAAACGGTGCACTTCAGCCGTGTCGCCGTTCTTGCCGGTAATGAAGGACAACCGTGACGATTCCCCGTCGAGGTGCCAGTTGGCCTGTACAGGTAGGCAGAATGCCAGCAGCAAGGCCGGCAGCAGGCGGGGCAGTATGAACATGATGGATCTCGTAAAACCAGGCCGCCAACCTTACCGCGCCGCTCTTCATGGCAGCAAGCGGCAGCCTGCACGTGGGCCCTGCCAGCGCGCCTGTGCACGTTGGCCCAAGCCCTCGGCAGTGATCTGCCGCTGAAGGGTGTTTTCCTGTAGATGGCTCAAGGGCAACCACTGTTTGACGTAGGCGCCGCAGTATTCAGGTGTGAACCCCATGACGAAGCGACACGAGCAGTACTCCTTGGCCGAGTAGGCGGCAAGGATACCCGGGAAATCGCCCAGCGCCTGGCGTTCACTCCAGGCCCACCCGCACAGCGCCACTACCAACAGCCATGCTACCCGCTTCATCCGCCCGGCCCTGCCAACGCCGCCAGCACGCGCTTGAGCAACGCGTCATGCCGGTAGCTGGCGTCACGGTCATCGGCATAGCGCACGATGACCAGGTTCTGCTCCGGTACCACATACAGCGCCTGGCCCCAATGCCCCAAGGCAGCGTAGGTGCCTGCCGGTGCACTCGGCCAGGGCCGTTGGCCATCGGCGTCTGGCTGGTTCAGCCACCAGTGGCCGCCGGGGCTGGGCTCACCGGGCTCACGGCGGGCATTGGCAAATGGCGTGCGGTTGAACGCCACCCAGTCAGCGGGCAGCAACTGCCGGCCATGCCAGCGGCCATCGCGCAGCATCAGCAGGCCGATACGGGCCAGGTCGCGGGCAGTCAAGTACAGGTAGGAGGAGCCAACGAAGGTGCCGGCAGCGTCACGTTCCCACACCGCGCTGTCGATGCCCAGCGGCGTGAACAAGGCCTGCCAGGGGTAATCCGGGTACTGCGCGGTGCCCAGCATGCCGCGCAGGCCGGCGGCTAACAGGTTGCTGTCACCGCTGGAGTACACAAATTGCTGGCCAGCCGGCGCCGCCGCCTCGTGGCTGGCCGCATAGGCCGCCATATCGCTGCGGCCTCGGGTGTACAGCATGGCCACCACCGAAGACTTGAGCGGCGCGTATTCGTAATCCTCCTGCCATTGCAACCCACTGGCCCAATGCAGCAGGTCAATCATGCGCACGTCCGGGTGCGCGGCCATGGCGGGATAGAAGCGCGCCAGCGGGTCTTGCAAATGGAAGCGGCCTTGCCCGTAGGCCACCCCAAGCACGGTGGCGAGCACGCTTTTACTCACCGACCAGGTGAGGTGTGCAGTGCTGGCGGTGGTTGGCGCGGCGTAGCGTTCGTGAACGATGCGCCCGTCGCGGACGATCAGCAGGGCATCGGTGCGGATGCCATCACGCCCGGCGCCGGTGCGCGATGGGAACGCATAGGCGTCCACCGCTTGCCAGTCCAGCGTATCGGGTGCGCGCTGCCAGTGCGCATCAGGCCACGGCTCAGCCTGGGCGGTGGTGAGGCTTAGAAACAGCAACAGGCCTTTGAGCATTGCGGTTCGGGCTCTCTGTAGCAGGCATCGATGATGTGCGCAGCAGGCTACGACCCTTTCGTGACAGTTGCGCAGTGCTGGCAGGTGTCATGCAAGCATCACCAAAGGTTCATGGGGGTGACACCGGGTCTACCTAGGCTGACCTTGCACAACAAAGCCGACCGGCCGCTCTTCCATGGCTGGCTTATGGAGACTCGCAATGACTCGGATCGCTCACACTGGCGACAACAGCACCGAACGCCGTCTGCAAGCCGAACGCCTGGTTGGCGAAGCGGCCCTTCAGGAAGCCCAGGCCTTGCGCTATCAAGTATTCAGCGCGGAGTTCAAAGCCAAGCTCAAAGGTGCCGAGCACGGCCTGGACAGGGATGACTACGACGTTCACTGCCGCCACATTGGTGTGCGTGACCTGAATACCGGCAAGCTGGTGGCTACCACTCGCCTGCTCGACCACCAGGCCGCCAGCAGCCTGGGCCGCTTCTACAGCGAAGAAGAGTTCAGCCTGCATGGCCTGGTGCAGTTGCAAGGCCCGATCCTGGAACTGGGCCGTACCTGCGTTGCCCCCGACTACCGCAACGGCGGCACCATCGCCGTGTTGTGGGGTGAACTGGCCGAAGTGCTCAACGAGGGGCGCTACAGCTACCTGATGGGCTGCGCCAGCATTCCCATGCAGGACGGCGGTATCCAGGCTCACGCGGTGATGCAGCGCCTGCGCGAGCGCTACCTGTGCACCGAGCACCTGCGTGCCGAGCCACGTAACCCGCTGCCCAAACTGGCCTTGCCCAGCAACGTGATCGCAGAAATGCCACCCCTGCTCAAGGCCTACATGCGCCTGGGGGCGAAGATCTGCGGTGAACCGTGCTGGGACCAGGACTTCCAGGTGGCCGATGTGTTCATCCTGCTCAAACGCGACGAGTTGTGCCCGCGTTATGCCCGCCACTTCAAGGCGGCAGTCTGATGACCAGGCTGCGGGTGCTGGCCCGCCTGTGCCGGCTGCTGATGGTGGTAGTACTGGGCATGCTGATGGCAAGCGTGATCGCCGTGGGCGAACGCCTTGGCGTAAAAGCCAACCTTGAACGCCGTCAGCGCTGGAGCTGCATGTTCATGAAGCGCCTGGTGGCTGCCCTGCCCTTCGACGTGCAGGTACGCGGCCAACTGCCGCGCCAGCCGATGCTGTGGGTCAGCAACCACGTGTCCTGGACCGATATCCCACTGCTGGGCATGCTGTTGCCGCTGTCGTTCCTGTCCAAGGCCGAAGTGCGGCACTGGCCGGTCGCCGGCTGGCTGGCCGAGCAGGCCGGCACCCTGTTCATCCGCCGTGGCGGGGGCGATGGCCAGCGCCTGCGCGAGCAGATCAGCGAGCAGTTGGGCCAGGCCAGGCCGCTGCTGATTTTCCCCGAAGGCACCACCACGGATGGTTCCCAATTGCGCACCTTCCATGGCCGCTTGCTGGCTGGGGCAATTGACCAGGGCGTGGCGGTGCAGCCGGTTGCCATCGAGTACCTGCGCGACGGCAAGCCTGACCCTGTTGCCCCGTTCATTGGCGATGATGACCTGGTGTCGCACCTCATGCGCCTGTTCGCACAGCCACGCAGCCAGGTACACATCCACCTGTTACCACCGGTTCAGAGTGCGGGCAAGGAGCGCGCGGTGCTGGCCCTGCAGGCACAACAAGCCATCCAGGTGGCATTGTTCGGCTTCGAAGTCGTAGCAGCAGCCCCGCGCCGCCAGCCTAAGGCCGCTTGAGCAAATCGCCCCGTCGCTCGCGATGCGCCGCAAACGTGGCGCACTCCCCCTACCTGCCCACCTCCAACTGCAGCGCCGCAAAACCCTGCAGCTGCGGGTAAAACGCTCGGAAGTCCGCCAACAACGGCTCATACAACCGTTCAAGCTCCCCCATCACCCCCTCCATGCCCTCCGGGCGCGACAGCCGCCGGGCGATGCCATTGAAAACGTGCTCAAGCACCGCAAAATCTCCGTATGCCCCCAGCCAGTCATCGGCTGCCATGGAAGGTGCGATGCGCCCCAGCCGCCCCGGCAGTTCAGGCTCGGCCAGCAGTACCCGATAGAACTGCGCGGTGAACTCGCCCAGGGGCTGCTTGGCATAATCGTGCCAGTGCCGCGCCAGGCAATGGTCGAAGAACACATCCAGCACAATCCCGGCAAAGCGCCGACGCTCACGCGGAAAGCGCGCCAGCGCGGCAAGTACCAAGGGGTGCTGGTCGGTGTAGCTGTCGATACGGCGGTGCAAGCGAATGGCCGCTTCCAGCGTGGGTGGAAAACGCCCTTCCAGCGAGCCCTTGACGAAGTCACCGTACAGGCTGCCGAGCATTTGCTGGGGTTCGGGGCCCCCAAGGTGCAGATGTGCAAGATAATTCATGGCCGCAGTCTAGCACCCCGGCACTCGTATATCGCTGGAGGGCGATATACCGATCAGCGATCAGCTGATAACGCTTTCATATTTGTATATCGCGAAATACCGATGTAGGTTTCGCCCTATCGCGATATACCGCTACAGCAAGAGCCACACCATGCCACTCGATCTCGACGACATCATAAAAGCACTGGCACACCCGGCCAGGCGAGAAATCCTCGGCTGGTTGAAAGACCCGGCCACGCACTTCCCGGACCAGTACCACAGCACCGAAAACGGTGTATGTGCCGGGCAGATAGACCAGCGCTGCGCACTGTCGCAGTCCACCGTTTCTGCCCACCTGGCCATTTTGCAGCGTGCCGGGCTGATCACCAGCCAGAAGATTGGCCAATGGCACTTCTTCAAGCGCAACGAAGTCACCATCAAGGCGTTTCTCGAACAACTGCGCCAAGCCCTCTGACCAGCAGGTAACCGCTATGACCACGCTTTTCGATCCAATCACCCTGGGCGACCTGGAACTGCCCAACCGCATCATCATGGCCCCACTCACCCGCTGCCGGGCAGACGCCGACCGCGTGCCCACCGCACTGATGGCTGAGTACTATGTGCAACGGGCCAGTGCCGGGCTCATCCTCAGCGAGGCCACCTCGGTCAGCGCCATGGGCGTCGGCTACCCGGACACGCCCGGCATCTGGAACGATGAGCAGGTACGCGGCTGGAACAATGTCACCAAGGCGGTGCACGCTGCTGGCGGGCGCATCTTCCTGCAGCTGTGGCATGTGGGCCGCATTTCCCACCCCAGCTACCTGAACGGCGAACTGCCGGTGGCCCCGAGCGCCATCCAGCCCAAAGGCCACGTAAGCCTGGTGCGGCCCCTCAGCGACTACCCCACCCCGCGCGCGCTGGAAACCGAAGAAATTCGCGACATCGTCGAGGCCTACCGCAGCGGTGCCGAAAACGCCAAGGCCGCAGGTTTTGATGGGGTGGAGATTCACGGTGCCAACGGCTACCTGCTGGATCAGTTCCTGCAGAGCAGCACCAACCAGCGCAGCGACCGCTACGGCGGCTCACTCGAAAACCGTGCGCGCCTGCTGCTGGAAGTGACCGATGTGGTTATCGAGGTGTGGGGCGCCGAGCGCGTGGGCATGCACCTGGCACCCCGTGCCGACGCCCACGACATGGGCGATGCCGACCGCGCAGAAACCTTCACCTATGTCGCCCAGCAGCTGGGCAAGCGCGGCATTGCCTTCATCTGCTCGCGCGAGCGCGAAGCCGACGACAGCCTGGGCCCGCTGATCAAGCAGGCATTCGGCGGCCCCTATATCGTCAACGAGCGTTTCGACAAAGCCAGTGCCAACGCAGCCCTGGCCAACGGCAAGGCAGATGCAGTGGCGTTTGGCGTGCCGTTCATTGCCAACCCCGACCTGCCGGCGCGGCTGGCGGCCGATGCCCCGTTGAACGAAGCCCACCCGGAAACCTTTTACGGCAACGGTGCGGTTGGTTACATCGATTATCCCCGCCTGTAGGCACGAAGCTCGCGATGGGGGGCGCAGCGCGCCCCTGTACTCCATGATTGATGCTGATACCGCTGGGGCTGCGTTGCAGCCCATCGCGACCTGCGGTCGCTCCTACAG
>NZ_JACVVF010000004.1:0-193455 GCF_016648095.1 Pseudomonas sp. S32 | reverse complement strand
CCCCCCCCCCCCCCCCCCCCCCCCCCCCCCCCCCCCCCCCCCCCCCGGGGGCGGGGGCCCCCCCCCGGCGGTCTCAATGGTTGACAGTATGCGCCAGCATCACTGACAACTGGCACAGCGGCCGCCCGCTCTCGGCCTGCCACTGGTTGAATACCTGCTGGACCAGGGCCAGGTCGCGCTGGCTGGTCGGCGGCTTGTCGATCACTTTCTGCGCGATCAGCGCTGCCGCCATGTCGTCGGTGGGCACAAAGGTATCCTTGCCCACCATTCGCAGAAACCGCGGCGCCGACAGCCCGCCCAGCTGGTTGCCCTGTTTGGCCAGGTACTTCCATAGCCCGACGATGTCGTTAACCGGCCAGTCGGCGATGAACGCACCAAAGCTGCCGTTCTCCCTCGCCACGTCCAATACCATCTGCGCATTGCGCGGCACGCTTTTGAGCTTGCCCAGGTGGCGGATGATGCGCGTGTCCTGCATCAGCCGCTCCAGGTGCTCGGCCCCCATCAGCACGACCTTCTCCGGATCGAAACCGAAGAACACTTGCTCGAATGCTGGCCACTTGGCATCCACGAGGCTGTGCTTGAGCCCGGCGCGGAACACCCGCAGCGCCAGCGTGGAGAGGTAACGGTCGTCGGTTATTGCACGCAACTGCGCAGGTGTACGCGGCTGCGGCAGAAAAGCCTCCAGGGCCTGGGCGGAGCCAAAGCGATTCAGGCAGAACTCGTGCAACCACTGGTAATCGCGCATAGGTTCAGATGTTCACCACATCAAGGAAACGTGGCGCAGCGGTTTCGTCGATCTTGAGGCTGGTGAAGTCGAACAGGTTGCGGTCGGCCAACTGCGACGGCGCCACGTTCTGCATCGCACGGAAGATGCTCTCTGTACGGCCCGGGTGCTTGCGCTCCCACTCCACCAGCATGTCCTTGACCACCTGGCGCTGCAGGTTCTCCTGCGAACCGCACAGGTTGCACGGGATGATCGGGAATTCCTTCATGTCGGAGTAGGCCTGGATATCCTTCTCGCTGCAGTAGGCCAGCGGGCGGATGACCACATTGCGGCCGTCATCGGCGCGCAGCTTCGGCGGCATGCCCTTGAGGGCGCCGTTGAAGAACATGTTGAGGAAAAATGTCTCGACGATGTCGTCGCGGTGGTGACCGAGCGCCATCTTGGTTGCGCCGATTTCATCGGCGAAGGTGTACAGGGTGCCACGGCGCAGGCGCGAGCACAGCGAACAGGTGGTTTTGCCCTCCGGCACCAGCTCCTTCACCACCGAGTACGTATCCTTCTCGACGATGTGGTACTCGACGCCCAGCGCCTTCAGGTACGCAGGCAGCACGTGCTCAGGGAAGCCTGGCTGCTTCTGGTCCATGTTCACCGCGACGATCTCGAACTGGATCGGCGCCACCTTCTGCAGGTGCAACAGAACGTCGAGCATGGTGTAGCTGTCCTTGCCGCCGGACAGGCAGACCATGACCTTGTCGCCATCTTCGATCATGTTGTAGTCGGTGATGGCTTCGCCGGCAAGACGACGCAGGCGTTTTTGCAGTTTGTTCTGGTTGACCGAGAGGGTGCCCATAGCGCTTGAATCCGCGAGGTGTGACAAAAGCCGGCTATTTTACGCACAAATGCGCCAGCGCTGTAGGCATTCCGACAAAGACTTCACGTAATCAGCAGCAGGTGGGCGAGTGCGATTTGCTCTAAAGGTGCTGCCTTGATGGAGTCACCGCTTCCTATACTGCGTGATAGGGCCAACATACCGCTCGCTCGGTGTCCAGGCCTCGGGCCGCTGCGCTCCATAGGGGGCGACTGGCAACATTCAGAGGAGTGACCGGCATGATTCATCACGTCGTTGGGCTGTTTACCCATCCCGACCGGGAATGGCGGGAAATCCGTGGCGAAGACGAAACCATCAGCCACATGTACCTGACCCATACCTTGATACTGGCGGCGATACCCGCCCTTTCGGCATTTATTGGCACTACCCAGGTCGGCTGGGTGATCGGCGACCGGCCAGCGGTGATGCTGACCCTCGAAAGCGCACTATGGATGAGCATCATGTCCTATATCGCCATGCTCGCCGGGGTGGCGGTGATGGGGGCCTTTATCCACTGGATGGCCCGTACCTACGATGCCAACCCGTCCATGGCTCAGTGCATGGCCTTTGCCACCTACACCGCCACCCCACTGTTCATTGCCGGCCTGGCGGCGCTTTACCCACACCTGTGGCTGGGCATGCTGGTAGGCACAGCGGCTATCTGCTACACGGTGTATCTGCTGTACGTGGGCCTGCCAACCTTCATGAACATTCCGCAGGATGAAGGCTTTCTGTTTTCCAGCTCCGTCCTGGCGGTAGGGCTGGTGGTACTGGTGGCGATCATGGCGGCCACTGTCATCATCTGGGGCTTGGGTGTAGGGCCTGTCTACACCAACTAGGCCGGATGTCAGCGCGCTGCCCGGCCAAGCCAAAGGCCGCGGGCGCGCTGACAGGTGGCTCGGCGGCCTCCCCGCGGTTGCGGCATAATGACGGGCCAGGAGAACCATTGCACCATGCCCGAGCTGCTTATCCAACGCGTCGAAACCTGTTACCAGCAAGCGGAAACCTTCTTCAAACGCCCCTTCCTCCGCCCGGAAGTGAACTTCAAACTGCGCGGGCAAAAAGCCGGGGTCGCCCACCTTCACGAGAACAAACTGCGCTTCAACCTGCAGCTGTACCGAGAAAACCAGGAAGATTTTCTACGCCAGACGGTGGCGCATGAAGTCGCGCACCTGGTGGCCCACCAACTGTTCGGCGACAGCATTCAGGCTCACGGCCAGGAGTGGCAATTGATCATGCGCGGTGTGTACGAACTGCCGCCCAGCCGCTGCCACACTTATGCAATCGAGCGCCGCCTGGCGACCCGGTACATCTACCGCTGCCCATGTCCGCAGAGTGATTTCCCGTTCACGGCCCAGCGGCACACGCTGGTTCGCCAGGGGCGGCGCTACCTGTGCAAGCGGTGCCGGGGGATATTGGTGTATAGCGGTGAAACGCGGCTGGAATAGAGAGGTGATGCTCTAGCTGGCATGCCAGCGATTGCGCCAGCCGCCCAGGCACGAAAAAGGTGGCACCGAGGCCACCTTTCTGTACCCGCCTGCGCCTTACTTCTCGACGAAGGCGCGCTCGATCAGGTAATCACCTGGCTCACGCATGCGTGGGGAGATCTTCAGGCCGAAGCTGTCCAGCACTTCGCTGGTCTCGTCGAGCATGCTGGGGCTGCCACAGATCATGGCACGGTCGTCCTGCGGGTTGATCGGCGGCAGGCCGATGTCGCTGAACAGCTTGCCGCTGCGCATCAGGTCGGTCAGGCGGCCCTGGTTCTCGAACGGCTCGCGGGTAACGGTGGGGTAGTAAATCAGTTTTTCGCGTACCGCTTCACCGAAGAACTCGTTCTGTGGCAGGTGTTCGGTGATGAACTCACGGTAGGCCACCTCGTTCACGTAGCGCACGCCGTGTACCAGGATCACCTTTTCGAAACGCTCGTAGGTTTCCGGGTCCTGGATGACGCTCATGAAAGGCGCAAGGCCGGTACCGGTGCTGAGCAGGTACAGGTGCTTGCCCGGGTTCAGGTCATCGAGTACCAACGTACCGGTAGGCTTTTTGCTGATGATGATCTCATCGCCTTCCTTCAGGTGCTGAAGCTGGGAAGTCAGCGGACCATCCGGCACCTTGATGCTGAAGAATTCCAGGTGCTCTTCCCAGTTCGGCGAGGCGATGGAGTAGGCGCGCATGAGCGGACGGCCGCTGTCTTGTTGCAGGCCGATCATCACGAACTGACCGTTCTCGAAGCGCAGACCCGGGTCACGGGTGCACTTGAAGCTGAACAGGGTGTCGTTCCAGTGGTGCACACTGAGGACACGTTCGTGGTTCATGTTGCTCATCTAATGGGGCTCCTGAAAAAAGACGCGGCGCAGAGGGCGCGTAGTTGCGCGATAGTTTAGGGGCAGCGACAATATCTGTTAACTGAATTATCAAGATATGTGTTATCGGTTATATCGATATGCGATTTACACTTCGTCAACTTCAGGTCTTCGTGGCCGTCGCCCAGCACCAGAGCGTGTCGCGAGCAGCCAGCCTGCTTGCGCTGTCGCAGTCTGCTGCCAGCACTTCCATCACCGAACTCGAGCGCCAGTGCAGCTGCCAGCTGTTCGACCGCGCGGGCAAGCGCCTGAGCCTCAATGCGCTGGGGCACCAGTTACTGCCTCAGGCTGTCGCCCTGCTTGACCAGGCCAAGGAAATCGAAGACCTGCTCAATGGCAAGTCCGGCTTCGGCTCGCTGGCCGTGGGCGCCACGCTGACCATTGGTAACTACCTGGCCACCTTGCTGATCGGCAGCTTCATGCAACTTCACCCGGAAAGCCAGGTGAAGCTGCACGTGCAAAACACCGCGCATATCGTGCAACAGGTTGCTCACCATGAAATTGACCTGGGTCTGATCGAAGGCGATTGCAACCATCCAGACCTTGAGGTCCTGCCCTGGGTGGAGGATGAGCTGGTGGTGTTCTGCGCGCCGCAGCATCCGTTGGCCAAACAGGGCCGCGCCGATGTGCAGACGCTGGCCAGGGAGGCCTGGATCCTGCGCGAGCAGGGTTCAGGCACGCGGCTTACGTTCGACCAGGCGATGCGACACCACCGCTCCCATCTGGATATCCGCCTTGAACTGGAGCATACCGAGGCCATCAAACGTGCGGTGGAGTCTGGCCTGGGCATCGGCTGCATCTCGCGCCTGGCGCTGCGCGATGCATTCCGCCGGGGCAGCCTGGTGGCGGTGGAAACCCCGGAGCTGGACCTGATGCGCCAGTTCTACTTCATCTGGCACAAGCAGAAATACCAGACATCGGCCATGCGCGAGTTCCTGCAGCTGTGCCGCAACTTCACTGCCGGCGTCACCCGCAGTGATGAAATCGTGTTGCCGCCTATCGCCTAGAGCAGGATCACGCCCCACACCAGCGCCACCATGCTGAGCGACACGAATTGCGCAGCGCTGCCCATGTCCTTGGCATTTTTCGACAGCGGGTGGCGCTCCAGTGAAATGCGGTCGATGGCTGCCTCTACCGCCGAGTTGAACAGCTCCACGATCAAGCCCAACAAGCAGACAGCGATCATGATCGCCCGCTCGGCACGGCTGACCGGCAGCCAGAAGGCGATGGGGATCAGCAGTACGTTGAGCAGTACCAACTGACGAAATGCCGCTTCGCCCTTGAATGCGGCGCGCAGCCCGTCCAGCGAATAGCCAGCGGCATTCAGGATACGTTTAAGGCCGGTCTGGCCCTTGAAGGGTGATGGAGTCATGAGGGTCGCTTAACAACGAAAAGGCCAGCAGACTAGACCGGCATGGGTCAAAAAAGCGTGAAGCCACGCGCAGTCAGGTGCTGGCAACCGATTCAAGTTGTTGCAGCAGCAGCGCGGCCTGGGTGCGCGTACGCACGCCCAGCTTGCGGAAGATGGCCGTGACATGGGCCTTGATGGTGGCTTCGGATACGCTCAGTTCGTAAGCGATCTGCTTGTTCAGCAGGCCTTCGCACACCATTGTCAGCACCCGGAACTGCTGCGGCGTCAGGCTCGCCAGACCTGCACTGGCGGCCTTGGCCTCGGCCGGTACATCAACCTTCTCGAACGCCTGGGGCGGCCACCATACGTCACCGTCCAGCACCTTGCGCACGGCGTCCTGGATCACCTCCAGCGTACTTGACTTGGGGATGAACCCGCTGGCGCCGAATTCGCGAGACTTGACCACCACGGCGGCCTCTTCCTGCGCCGAGACCATCACCACAGGTATTTGCGGGTACTGCCCGCGCAGCAGCACCAGGCCGGAGAAACCATAGGCGCCTGGCATGTTGAGGTCCAATAGCACCAGGTCCCAATCTGCTTTTTCGCTCAGGCGGGTTTCCAGCTCGGCGATGCTGGCAACCTCTACCAGGCGAACGTCCGGGCCCAGGCCAAGCGTTACGGCTTGGCGCAAGGCACCGCGGAACAGCGGGTGGTCATCGGCAATCAGGATTTCGTACGTGGCCATCGATCTAGTGATCCTGTTCTGTACCCGGCGCCCGGTCTCAAACGGGGCTGCCCGGCGGGGAATCGGCGCCAAGGATGCCGAGCGCGGCCCAGGAAGGCAAGCCAGCCGCCCTGCCGTCTCGCCTGTCCTGGCTGCCCAGCCCCATCATTATGAACGAAAGCCCGGGGCATGCCCCTTGGACTATAGGAAGGTATGCAAACGGCGATGGGTGTCATCCTGTTCGTCCAGCGGCACCCGCCGCTTGCCGCTGAGGTAATGCAGGCTGAAGACATCCAGGTAGGCATCCAGCGCCTGGGAGGCTACCGCGTCTCCGGCCAGGTCCAGGCACATGGCCGCAACCTCGGCGGTACAGAAGTGGTCATCACGACGGGAACGGCGCAAGCGGTAGCGTGACATCTGCTCGGCTTGCAGGCTCAACACCGGAAAGCGGTTCAGGTACGGGCTTTTGCGGAACATCTTGCGCGCTTCGGTCCAGGTGGCATCCAGCAGGATGAACAGCGGGCGCTTGCCGGGCTCGCGCACCACTTCACTGACCACACGTTGTTCAGTAACGAATTCACCGGGAAAGACGATATAGGGCTGCCACTGCGGGTCGTCCAGCAATGCCAGCAAGCCCTCGTCGACCGAGGTGCGCAGCCAGCCAAAAGCGGAAGTGTCCTCGATCAGGTCGGCAATCAGCCAGCCAGTGTTGGTGGGCTTCAATGGCTCGGTGTCATGCATCAGCAGGCAAATGCCTGACTCGGCTTGCACCTTGGGCTTCCAGGCACACAGGCAGTGCGTGGCGATTACCCGGCAATCGGGGCAGCGTTGCGCCCGTGATCCACGGGCAACGAAGGGCTTGTTACTGCGGGCCAGGCGTTCGGCACGCAAACGCGCTACCGCGTGGCTCATGCCGGCAGGCCTCCAGGCAGGTTGAAAATAGGCACGGTAATAGCTCGAGCAAAAACGGCGTGCAGTTTAACAGAAGCGCCACCCATTGCTGTGCAGCGGGCGGCGCGCCCCCTATAATCGCGGCTTTATGCCAGGCACAGGCGCCGTGCGGTGCTCACGGAACGCCGCAGACACATGCATGTCCAAGCGCCAGTCACCGAACAGGAGAGATTCATGCTGCGCCTCATCGCCCCCGCCCTGAGCCTGATGCTCGCTCTGCCTCTGGCAGCCCAGGCGGCTTCCAAGCAGGACTACGACCTGAACACGATGCTGCAGAAGGTCGCCAAGGAAAGCAGCGTCGGCACGCCCCGCGCCATCAACGAAGACATTCTCGACCAAGGCTACACCGTTGAAGGCAAGGCCTTGATCAACCACCTGAGCGTGCGTGGCGAGCATGCTGCGCGCATGCAATCCAATCCCGAGCAGGTTCGCAGCCAGCTGGGCGACAGCGTGTGCCGCAACAGCGGGTTCCGCAACCTGATGTCCAAGGGTGCCGTGATGGTCTACCGCTTTACCGTGTACAAGACCAACCAGCCTGTGATGGATCAAGCCTTCGACAGCGCCAGCTGCGTGGCAGGCAACAAGAAGAAGTAATGGCCGCATTGGCCGGTTACCTGGGCGCCGCGGCGCCCATTGCCGGCTGACCGGCAGCCATTGCGGCTGGGCATGATGCTGCGCAAACGGCTAGATTGAGAGGGTGCAGAAGGAGAAGTTGCATGCCTTATCAATCGAACGAACTGCTTTGCGGCCATTTCCGCGACAACAACATCGACCTCAGCCACATCGACGCACAGTTGCAACTCGTGGCACCCGCCAGCCCCAACCTGCCGCTGTACCGCGAGATGATGCTGACCGTTCTGCGCATGGCTCATGACGATGCCGACCGCTGGAGCGCCAAGATCACAGCGCAGGCACTGCGTGAACTTGACCAGTCTTTCCGTGCCCTGCAGCGGTACAAGGGCCGCCGCAAGGTAACCGTATTCGGCTCGGCGCGCACGCCACTGCAGCACCCGATGTACGCTATCGCCCGCGAACTGGGCGCCACCCTTGCACGCTCGGACCTGATGGTAATCACTGGCGCCGGTGGCGGCATCATGGCCGCAGCGCACGAGGGTGCCGGCAGCGATCACAGCCTCGGTTTCAACATCACCCTGCCCTTCGAGCAATATGCCAACGCCACGGTGGATGGCACGGACAAATTGCTACCTTTCCACTTCTTTTTCATCCGCAAGCTGTTCTTCGTCAAGGAGGCCGATGCGCTGGTGCTCTGCCCTGGCGGCTTTGGCACACTGGACGAAGCGCTTGAAGTGCTGACTTTGATCCAGACCGGCAAAAGCCCGCTGGTACCCGTGGTACTGCTGGACTCACCCGACGGCACCTTCTGGCGCGACTGCCTGGCTTTCATCCGCAATCAACTCGAAGAAAACCGCTACATCCTGCCCGGCGACCTGAAGCTGGTCCGCCTGGTGCATACAGCTGATGAGGCGGTGGAGGAAATCAACCAGTTCTACCGCAATTACCATTCAAGCCGTTGGTTGAAGAGCCAGTTCGTGATTCGTATGCAACACGCCCTGAGTGCCGCCGCACTCCAGGACATACGGAAAACCTTCGCGGACTTGTGCATGAATGGGGAATTTGAACAGCAGCCCGACAGCAGCGCCGAACATGAAACGGCCGACTATGGGCACCTCACCCGCCTGTCCTTCGCCTTTACCGGTCGCGACCAGGGTCGGCTAAGAGAGCTGGTGAACTTCATCAACGTGCCGGAGAACTGGCTGACATAACACGTCAGTCGTCCAAATCGCGCCCGCTGAGCAAACGACCGATCATATCCAGGGGGAAGCCGCGGTAGGCCAGAAAGCGTGTTTGCTGCGCACGACTGCGCGGATCCTGCGGGCGCTGGCCGGCGAACTTGCGTTGCCAGACATCCCGCAAGCGCTCCCCCCAATCCACTTCGCTTTCACGCAGTGCCTGCTCGATATCAGTTCGAGCCAACCCACGTTGACCAAGTTCTTCGCGAATGCGCGCCGGGCCATAACCAGAGCCGGAACGGTATCTAATGAAGCTTTCCAGGTACCGGGCTTCGCTTAGCAGCCCTTCATCGCAAAGCCGATCAAGCTCAGGCTCGATCAGCTCGTCCATCGCACCGCGCTGGCGCAACTTGCGTGTTAGTTCAACGCGACCGTGCTCACGTCGCGCGAGCAGGTCCATGGCAGCCCGCCGAATGGCGACAGGGGTGTCGAGTACGGCGGGCATAATTTAGCAACTACCGCGCGATCAATAACCAGCGTCGGCGTCAGCCATGTCGTCGGCGTCAGCTTTTGCTGCTGCAGCTTTGCCAGCAGCTGCTGCCGCGGCAGCGGCGCCTGCGGTGAGCAATTTGTCGCGAACCTGCTTCTCGATCTCGTTACCGATAGCTGGGTTTTCTTGCAAGTACTTGGCGGCGTTGGCCTTGCCCTGACCGATTTTATTGCCCTGATAGCTGTACCAGGCACCCGACTTTTCGACCAACCCTTGGGATACGCCCAGATCGATGATCTCGCCGTTACGGTAAATACCCTTACCGTAAAGAATCTGGAACTCAGCCTGACGGAACGGCGGCGAAACCTTGTTCTTGACCACTTTGACGCGAGTTTCGCTACCCACCACTTCATCGCCTTCCTTGACCGCGCCAGTACGGCGGATGTCCAGGCGCACCGATGCGTAAAACTTCAGGGCGTTACCACCGGTAGTGGTTTCCGGGCTGCCGAACATGACGCCGATCTTCATCCGGATCTGGTTGATGAAGATCACCAGGCAGTTGGCGTTCTTGATGTTACCGGTGATCTTGCGCAAGGCCTGGGACATCAGACGAGCCTGCAGGCCCACGTGCATGTCACCCATTTCTCCTTCGATTTCCGCCTTCGGCACAAGCGCAGCTACGGAGTCGACAATGATCACGTCAACCGCGTTGGAGCGCACCAGCATGTCGGTGATTTCCAGGGCCTGCTCGCCGGTGTCTGGCTGCGAAACCAGCAGGTCGTCGACATTGACGCCCAGCTTGCCGGCGTACTCCGGGTCCAGGGCGTGCTCGGCGTCGACGAACGCGCACGTGGCGCCGCTTTTCTGGGCTTCGGCGATGACCGACAGGGTAAGCGTGGTTTTACCCGACGACTCCGGGCCGTAGATTTCGACGATACGGCCTTTTGGCAAACCGCCGATGCCCAACGCAATGTCCAGCCCCAGGGAGCCAGTGGAAATGGCGGGAATGGCCTGGCGCTCGTGGTCGCCCATGCGCATGACCGCGCCCTTGCCGAATTGGCGTTCGATTTGACCCAGGGCCGCAGCCAAGGCGCGCTTCTTGTTGTCGTCCATTGAAATCCTCACGTGTTCGACTTGGCCCTGACGGCCGGGATACCTGTATAAGTAGCCAGTATTATTCCACAGGCCAGCGCCTACGCAAACCCCTGTCGTCGATTTACCGCGGGGCAAGCTGTAACAAGCCTTCTAAAGCGGCGATCACCGTCTGCCGGCGCACCGCCTCGCGGTCGCCGTCGAAGTGGCGGCGTATGCTGACCACGCGGCTGCCATCGCCCCAGGCCAGCCATACGGTACCCACCGGCTTGGCCGGCGAACCACCGCCAGGGCCGGCCACCCCACTGACCGCAACGGCAAAACGTGCGCCACTGGCGGCTTGCGCCCCGCGCACCATGGCTTCGACCACCTCCTGGCTCACCGCCCCGACCTGCCCGAACAACTGCTCAGGCACGCCCAACTGCCGAGTTTTCTGCGCATTGGAATAGGTCACGTAACCGGCCTCGAACCACGCCGAACTGCCGGCGATGCGGGTGATGGCCTCGGCGATACCGCCGCCGGTGCAGGATTCAGCAGTACTCACCTGCGCATTAATGCGCTGCAGGTGTTCGCCCAGTTGGGTGGCGAGTGTGGTGATCGGGTCCATGACAGGCTCCTGAAAGGGTGGGCGCTACCCTACCATCCTGGTAGAGCCACTGGCCGGTCAAACGTTCAGGCTTTCCCGCGCAATCTTGCTGATGACGCGCTCATCCCTGCGCCTGAGCCGCGGCAGCCCTGCAGGCCAGCCATTGGTCCAGTCAAGGCCGCCGAGCATGCGCATGTCGTCGATCGCCGAGCGCCACCACACCACCTTGCAGGCCTGCAGGTACTCGTCACCACTTATCGCACTGCCGTAAAGCAGCTTGCGGGCAACGCCACGCAGTTCACGAGGCACGCGCAGCAGGCTCAGCTTCACGCCAACGCGCATCGACCACGAGGGCAGCGGGCGGTACGCTGGCACCTGCAGCGCCAAGGCTGGCATGTCGGCATGGAAGCCCTCGCCATGGCGGGCGAAGAACACGTCCTGGATGGCATGAAGGTACGGTTTCATGGCGTAGTAATGGCTGATCAAACCCCGCGCCTGATTGATGCGCGCGCCGTGGATTTCAAACGAGAATGCAATCTGCTCGATGGTCAGCAGCTCGCGGCTGTAGGCGGCCCAGTCGTCGATCCGGGCGATCGCCCGCTGGGCAACGGCTGCGTTTTCATGCGCAAGGCCCAGTACCCCACTGTTGCACAGCTGCAGGTCGTCGGGTGGCAACTGGCCTGCCGCCGCCAACCCACGGGTGAGGGCGCGGTAATGACGCTTGCGCGAGGCCTTGGCCCAGCTCGACTCTACTTCGTCGATCAGGAACTGGTCGGCACCCACCTGTTCGAAGAGCCGCTGCGCAGGTTGCAGAAACACCGTGTCGGTGTCGATGAAAATAGTCTTTTGTGCCCATTCGCAAGCCTGGGCAATGGCGCAGGCCTTGCGCCGATGGGTGTAACTGCCATCGGGCGCCCAGGCTTGAAGGGTCTGCGTGTCCAGCCTGACCACTTCCACGGGCCACCCGGCAAATGCCTGGGGCTCGTCGGTAAGCACACGAATAACGGGGCACTCGCCGGGTTCACAGCGCGCCAAGGCGGTGAGAATGCTGAACTTGGCCTCTAACTGATAGGTACGACGCTTGCCGTACAGAAGGTAGATAAGTTGCTGGTCTACAAAAGAAACGCGCGTGGAGACATTCATGCAAATAGCGGCTTGGGTCTTCATCGGGGCTCGCCATTCTAAAGCCAGATGTCGCCTGGCTCCACCCCCGAGCGCCAACTGCGCCGATTTGCCCACTTGCGGGCGCCTGCATGGCAAGCAAAAAGGCTGTACCATTGCGGGTTTACCATCGCCAACCAGATCACCCGCTGTAAGGCCCCGAATGTCTGATCTTTCCGCACACACCCCGATGATGCAGCAGTACTGGAAGCTGAAGAACCAGCACCCGGACCAGCTGATGTTCTACCGCATGGGCGACTTCTACGAGATCTTCTACGAAGATGCGAAAAAGGCCGCCAGCCTGCTGGACATCACCCTGACCGCCCGCGGTCAGTCAGCCGGCCAGTCCATCCCCATGTGCGGCGTGCCGTTCCATTCGCTGGAAGGCTACCTGGCCAAGCTGGTGAAGCTGGGCGAGTCGGTGGTGATCTGCGAACAGATCGGGGACCCGGCCACCAGCAAAGGGCCGGTCGAGCGCCAGGTGGTGCGTATCATCACGCCCGGCACAGTCAGCGACGAAGCGCTGCTGGACGAGCGCCGCGACAACCTGATTGCCGCGCTGCTGGGCGATGACCGCCTGTTCGGCCTGGCTGTGCTGGACATCACCAGTGGCAATTTCAGCGTTCAGGAGCTCAAGGGCTGGGAAAACCTGCTGGCCGAACTGGAACGCCTGAACCCGGTGGAGCTGTTGATCCCGGACGACTGGCCGCGCGACCTGCCTGCCGAAAAGCGCCCGGGGGCTCGCCGCCGTGCGCCGTGGGATTTCGACCGCGACTCCGCGCGCAAGGCGCTGTGCCAGCAATTTGCAACCAAGGACCTCAAGGGCTTTGGCTGCGACAAGCTGACCCTGGCCATCGGCGCCGCTGGCTGCCTGCTGACCTACGCGAAGGAAACCCAGCGGACCGCCTTGCCGCACCTGCGCAGCCTGCGCCATGAACGCCTGGACGACACCGTGATCCTCGACGGTGCCAGCCGCCGCAACCTGGAGCTGGACATCAACCTGGCGGGTGGGCGTGATAATACCCTGCAATCGGTGATCGACCGTTGCCAGACCGCCATGGCCAGCCGCCTGCTGAGCCGCTGGCTGAACCGGCCGCTGCGCGACCTCAAGGTGCTGCAGGCCCGGCAGGACTCGATCCGATGCCTGCTCGACGGCTACCGGTTCGAAAAACTGCAACCGCAGTTGAAGGAAATCGGCGACATCGAACGTATTCTGGCGCGCATCGGCCTGCGTAACGCACGCCCCCGCGATCTCGCCCGCCTGCGTGATGCCTTGGGCGCACTGCCCGAACTGCAGAACGCCATGGCCGAACTGGAAGCCCCTCACCTGGCGCGCCTGGCCGCCATTACCGGCACCTACCCGGAGCTTGCCAGCCTGTTGGAACGGGCGATCGTGGACAACCCACCGGCGGTCATCCGTGATGGCGGTGTGCTCAAGGCCGGCTATGACAACGAGCTGGATGACCTGCTGGCGATCAGCGAAAACGCCGGTCAGTTTCTCATCGACCTGGAAGCCCGTGAAAAAGCCCGTACTGGCCTGGCCAACCTCAAGGTCGGCTACAACCGCGTGCACGGTTATTTCATCGAGCTGCCCACCAAGCAGGCAGAACAGGCGCCGGGCGACTACATCCGCCGCCAGACGCTGAAAGGCGCCGAACGGTTCATCACCCCAGAGCTGAAAGCATTCGAGGACAAGGCGCTGTCGGCCAAGAGCCGGGCCCTGGCCCGCGAAAAGATGCTCTACGATGCCCTGCTGGAAACCCTCATCAGCCACCTTGCGCCGCTGCAGGACAGCGCCGCAGCCCTGGCCGAACTGGATGTGCTCAGCAACCTGGCCGAGCGCGCGTTGAACCTGGACCTGAACTGCCCACGCTTCGTCGACCACCCTTGCCTGCGCATCGAGCAGGGCCGTCACCCGGTGGTCGAGCAGGTGCTCACCACCCCGTTCGTGGCCAACGACCTGGGCCTGGACGATAACACACGCATGCTGGTGATCACCGGGCCGAACATGGGCGGTAAATCCACCTACATGCGCCAGACCGCGCTGATCGTGCTGCTGGCCCACATTGGCAGCTTTGTACCGGCAGCCAGCTGCGAACTGTCGCCGGTAGACCGGATCTTCACCCGCATCGGCTCCAGCGATGACCTGGCGGGCGGGCGCTCCACGTTCATGGTGGAGATGAGCGAAACGGCCAACATCCTGCATAACGCTACAGACCGCAGCCTGGTGCTGATGGACGAAGTCGGCCGCGGTACCAGCACGTTTGACGGCCTGTCGCTGGCCTGGGCAGCGGCCGAGCGCCTCGCGCGCCTGCGTGCCTATACGTTGTTCGCCACGCACTACTTCGAGCTGACGGTACTGCCCGACAGCGAGCCGCTGGTGGCCAACGTGCACCTCAATGCCACCGAGCACAATGAACGCATCGTGTTTCTGCACCATGTGCTGCCAGGGCCGGCCAGCCAGAGTTATGGCCTGGCGGTGGCGCAGTTGGCCGGGGTGCCAACTGCGGTCATCCAGCGCGCACGGGAGCACCTGGCACGCCTGGAAACCAACAGCCTGCCCCATGAACCGCCTGCTGTGCCGGGTCCGAAGGGCGCGCCACAGGTGCCGCACCAGAGCGACCTGTTCGCCAGCCTGCCCCACCCAGCCATCGAGAAGCTGGGCAAGCTGCAGCTGGATGACATGACCCCGCGTCAAGCTATCGAAATGCTATATCAACTAAAGAACCTGTTATAACGGCGTCCACTACAAGCTGGTAGAATCCGCCGCGGTTTGCTGGTGCTGCAGGTTATTAGCCTGGCCTGCAGCCATGTACCCGTAAACCGCGCGGCCCCAAGAGGAAGGGCCGCCGCCGTCGCCTGAGGAGAGAATTAGAAATGACCTTCGTCGTCACCGACAACTGCATCAAATGCAAATACACCGACTGCGTGGAAGTCTGTCCGGTGGACTGCTTCTACGAAGGCCCGAACTTCCTGGTCATTCACCCGGACGAGTGCATCGATTGCGCCCTGTGCGAGCCTGAATGCCCGGCGCAAGCCATCTTCTCGGAAGACGAAGTGCCTTCGGGCATGGAAAACTTCATTGAGCTGAATGCCGAGCTGGCAGAGATCTGGCCGAACATTACCGAGCGTAAGGACGCCCTGCCCGACGCAGAGGAATGGGATGGCAAGACCGGCAAGCTTGCCGACCTGCAACGCTAAGCAGCAGCGCAATACAAAAAGGCCCTTGCAGGGCCTTTTTTGCTTTCTAGCGGGCAAAAAAAGGGGCGGTTTGACCCGCCCACATTTTTTTCCGTAGTCCCTGCTTGTCCTGAACATCATCCTGATGAAATCGCTTCTTGCGATGTCCCTGGCTTTCTTCCTGAAGGCCTGTGCATGTCCGTGTGCACAGTTCGAATACTAGCGATTCGGCTGAGGGAGACAACCGGCAAACCTCTCACGATGTTGCCCTGGATACATTTCCTCACAGGCAAAAACATCATGTTTTTCAGTCACTTGTGAAAAAAGCCCGACTGAAAACGACAATGATTTACTCTCCCTCGCATACATGGCTTACGCGACGAGTAAGCAAACACTTACACGCCAAGCTGCAACCTGTAGGCGTTGAGCGACTCTGTTAGGGGTTGAGGAATATTCGAGTGATTACCTCACATACGAAAACGCCCCGGCATGCCGGGGCGTTTCAGGGGGTAAGGCAGCAGCTGCTTATCGGAACAACGACTCGCTGGACAAGCCGTTCTTCTCAAGGATTTCGCGCAGACGCTTCAGCCCTTCTACCTGGATCTGCCGAACGCGCTCACGGGTCAGGCCGATCTCCAGCCCGACATCCTCCAAGGTGCTGCTCTCGTGGCCGCGCAGGCCAAAACGACGCACTACCACCTCGCGCTGTTTATCGGTCAGCTCACCCAGCCACTGATCGATGCTCTGGGAAAGATCATCGTCCTGAAGCAGTTCGAAAGGATCGGTCGGGCGGTCGTCAGTGAGCGTATCGAGCAAGGTCTTGTCTGAGTCCGGCCCTAGCGAGACGTCGACTGACGATACCCGCTCGTTGAGACCGAGCATACGCTTGACCTCCGCAACAGGCTTCTCCAACAGGGTAGCGATTTCTTCCGGCGAAGGCTCATGATCCAGTTTCTGGGTGAGCTCACGGGCTGCACGCAAATAAACGTTCAGCTCCTTGACCACGTGGATGGGCAAGCGGATGGTGCGGGTTTGGTTCATGATCGCCCGCTCGATGGTCTGGCGAATCCACCATGTGGCGTAGGTGGAAAAGCGGAAACCACGCTCCGGGTCGAATTTCTCAACGGCACGGATCAACCCCAGGTTGCCCTCCTCGATCAGATCGAGCAACGACAAGCCACGGTTCACGTAACGGCGGGCAATTTTCACAACCAGGCGCAGGTTGCTTTCGATCATGCGTTTGCGGCCGGCGGGGTCGCCTTTTTGCGACAACCGCGCAAAATGCACCTCCTCTTCCGGCGACAACAGGGGCGAGAAGCCGATCTCGTTGAGGTACAGCTGGGTGGCATCGAGCGCCCGGCTGTAATCGATGTACTTGTGTTGTTTGAGCGAAGGGCCCGACTTGGCCCTGGTCCGAACCGAGGATACAGCAGGTTCGTCTGACACCACATCCGTTTCCAAAACGATACCCGTCTCCATGAGGAGGACGTCATCGTCGATGTCAAACTCCGGCGCTTCTTTACTGAGAGCCATTGTTATAGTCCTTTGCTGAGTTCGAACTCAGACTCAAGCGGCACCTGTATCCCTGGCAGCGCTGGAGCCTGTCCCCTCTACGTCACGGGAAACAGGCCGGTACAACGGTCAACGACGTGGCAGGAACTGGAGAGGATCGACGGGCTTGCCCTGGCGGCGAATCTCGAAATGCAGCTTCACCCTATCTGTGCCTGTGGACCCCATTTCAGCAATCGACTGCCCTGCCTTGACCTGCTGCCCCTCCCGAACCAACAGCCTGCGGTTGTGACCGTAGGCACTGACGTAGGTATCGCTGTGTTTGATGATGATCAACTCGCCGTAGCCCCTTAAACCACTCCCGGCGTAGACCACTGTACCACCCGACGCAGCAAAAACAGGCTGTCCCAAATCACCGGCGATATCAATGCCTTTATTCAAACTACCGTTTGAAGCAAATTTTCCAATCAGCACCCCATTGGCCGGCCATGTCCAGCCACCCACCGCACGTTCTGCAGCGGGCACCGTAGCCACCACAGGGGCAGTGGTCGTAGTAACGGTTTTGGTGGTGCTGGCAGGGGCCGCCGGCGAGGTGCCCACCGGACGACGAGTCACGGTGGTACGGCTGGAGGAAGACGGGCTGGCGACCACCGTTGTGCTGCCCGACGCACCCGTGCTGAAACGAATGGCCTGGCCGGGGCGTATGGTGTAGGGCGGTGCGATACCGTTGCGGGCGGCCAGCTCTTTGTAGTCCCAGCCATAGCGGAAAGCGATGGAAAACAGCGTGTCACCCGGTTTGACCACGTATTGCCCGGACGTCACCGTAGGCCGTTTGGGCGCAGCGCTGTTACGGTCGACCACCCGTGCGTTGTTGCTACCGCTGCTGGAGCACCCCACCAGCAGCGCGCCCAGGGCCATGGCGAGCACCACGAGCTTGAAAGCCGAGCTGTCCTTGCGCTGCCGAAAGACTGTGTGAACCACCCGTGCTCCCCTCATGGTGCCGAAATCTTCTTTGAACAAGAAATGCAATAGTATTGCAATTATAACGAAGCTCGCCGGCATTCCCAGGCAGATGCAACACACTGCTGCAAAGGCCGATCATAGCCCGGCGCAACCTGTGCGTACCGCCTGATAGACAGGACGACGCGGCAAGAATTCGCTGCTGTTGTAAAAATAGCCCGCCGGCAAGGCCGGCGGCTCAGGCCACAGGCCCATTCAGCAACGGCACGAAACGCACCGCGCCCAGAACCCGGCGCGAGAAGCCATGTTCTTCACGCACGATCAGCATCAGTTGCTGAGCCTCGCCGGCAGGCCCCACAGGGATCACCATGCGCCCACCGGGTGCCAGCTGGTCCAGCAACGCCTGGGGCACTTCCGGCGCCACCGCCGTCACGATGATACCGTTGTAAGGCGCCAATGCCGGCCAGCCCTCACAGCCATCGCCCCAGCGGAACACCACGTTGCGCAGGCTCAACTCAACCAGACGCTCCTTGGCGCGATCCTGCAGCACCTTGATGCGCTCAACCGAGAAAACCCGCTCCACCAATTGCGCCAGCACGGCGGTCTGGTAACCCGAGCCGGTGCCGATCTCCAGCACCTTGTCCAACGGCCCGGCTTCGAGCAGCAACTCGCTCATGTGCGCGACCATGAACGGTTGCGAGATGGTCTGGTTGTGCCCGATCGGCAGCGCGGTGTCTTCATAGGCCCGGTGGGCCAGGGCCTCGTCGACGAACAGGTGACGGGGCGTGCGGCGGATCACATCCAGCACCTGGGTGTTCGATACACCCTCTTCGCACAGGCGCTGGATAAGCCGCTCCCGGGTGCGCTGGGAGGTCATGCCGATACCGCGACGCAGCATATCGTCCTCGCGCATCAAAGCAGCCCCTCCAGCCAGCCATCGAGCTGCTCGAAGGCATCACTGAAGGTGCGGTCCAACTGCAGCGGCGTTATTGACACATACCCCTGCATGACCGCATGGAAGTCGGTACCCGGGCCGCCATCCTCGGCGTCACCGGCCACGGCTATCCAGTAACCTTCCTTGCCGCGCGGGTTGACCACCTTGGTGGGTGCCGCCGCACGGGCCCTGTGCCCCAAACGGGTCAGCTGGATGCCGCGGATGCGCTCCAGCGGCAGGTTAGGGATGTTGACGTTGAGCACGGTACGCGGTGGCAACACCAGGCGCGACTGTGCCTCTACCAAACGACGGGCGATGTGCGCGGCAGCCGGCAAATTGTCGGGCTGGCGAGACAGCAGCGAGAACGCCAGCGATGTGCCACCCAGGAAACGCCCCTCGAGCGCCGCTGCGACCGTGCCGGAGTACAGCACGTCATCGCCCAGGTTGGCGCCCAGGTTGATGCCTGACACCACCATGTCGGGCGTTTGCGGCAACAGGCCGTTGAGCCCCAGGTGCACACAGTCGGTGGGCGTGCCATTGAGGCTGATGAAGCCATTGGCCAGGGTCACGGGATGCAGCGGGCGGTCCAGCGTCAGCGAACTGCCGGCGCCGCTCTTGTCCTGGTCAGGGGCGATTACCGTGCACTCGGCGTAATCCGCCAGCGCAGCGTGCAGCGCGGCGATGCCGGGTGCAGTAACACCATCGTCGTTCGAAATCAGAATACGCATGGGCTGTCCGTCTGCCCTGCCGGCACCAGATCCACGACTTCGCGCACTACTACGGTGGCGAAGCATCCGGCCGGAAGGACGAATTCCAGTTGCAGGATATCAGGCTCGGGATAATGCCACGTCAGGCCGCCAATAGGGAGCCGCATGATGCGCCGTTCGTGATCCATGCCCGCCTGCGACAACCAGTGGCAGAGTGCTGGCTGACGCGCGGCGATGGCATTTTCCAGGTTTGCGCAGGCGCCAGCAGCGGGTGACGCGCCTTCGCCCCACAACGGGCCGGTGGGGTGCAGGTCGAGCACCGCCAGCCGTGGGTCACTGCATTCGGCCTCACCCGCCGGGAAGAAACTGCGGCTGTCGGTGAAGGCCAGCAAATCGCCGACCTGCGCCTGGTCCCAGTTGCCTTGGGCCACGCGGGCAGCCAGCGCCTGGTTGAACAGGTAGCTGCGCCCGGCCGAGAGCAACCGCGAGCGCACGTTGCGCTGCTCGGGCAGGGCCTTGCGTGCCGCCCACTCGAGGGCATCATGCACATTGCCACCACCGTGGCCAAAGCGCTGGGTACCGAAGTAGTTGGGCACCCCTTGCTGCTTGAGCAGCGCCAAACGCGCATCGATGGCCTGATGATCTGCCTTGAGGGCCGTGAGGCGCAAGGTGAAACCGTTGGCGGAGTGGGCGCCACGCTGCAACTTGCGCTGGTGGCGCGCCTGCTTGAACACGCGCAGGCTGGCATCTTCGGCCCGCGACAGGTCCGGGTCGGCCTTGCCAGGCAAGTGCAGGCTGAACCACTGGCGGGTCAGCGCCTGGCGGTCCTTGAGCCCGGCGTAGCTGATAGCACGCGCTGGCACACCCGCAGCACGGGCCAGGCGGCGAGCCGCCTCCTCGGTGTTGAGGTCGCGCTTTTCCACCCATAGCCACAGGTGTTCGCCCTGCCCGGACAACGGAATATCCAGTACCTCATCCACCTGGAAGTCTTCAGCTACCGCCTTGAGTACGGCGCTGCCCAGGGGTTCGCCCGATGCGCGCGGGCCCAGCAGTTCCTGTTCGGTCATGCTGGCAGCAGCAGGGCAACCGAATGCACGGCGATCCCCTCCTCGCGGCCTGCGAAGCCCAGTTTTTCGGTGGTAGTGGCCTTGACGTTGACCTGATCGAGGCCAACCTGCAGGTCGTCGGCCAGCAGTTGGCGCATGGTGTCGATATGCGGCGCCATCTTGGGCGCCTGGGCGACGATGGTGGCATCCACGTTGCCCACCTTCCAGCCCTTGGCCTGGACCACACTCAGCACATGGCGCAGCAGCACACGGCTGTCCGCGCCCTTGAACTGCGGGTCAGTGTCGGGGAAGTGCTTGCCGATATCGCCCAGGGCCGCAGCACCGAGCAGCGCATCACTCACGGCGTGCAGCAGCACGTCGCCATCAGAGTGGGCCAGAAGGCCGTATTTGTGGGGGATACGCACCCCGCCCAGGGTAATGAAATCACCGTCGCAGAAACGGTGCACATCGTAGCCGTGGCCAATACGCATAGAAAAACGCCCTGAATGAGTCAGGGCGTGATTCTACCTGTATTTGCAGGCTAGCGCCCCAATGCCGCGGCGTGATGGCGCAGGTGGTCCTCGATGAAACTGGCAATGAAGTAATAACTGTGGTCATAGCCAGGTTGCAGGCGCAAGGTCAGGTCGTGACCGCCTTTGCGCGCAGCCTGCTCAAGTGCTTCAGGCTTGAGCTGCTGTTCCAGGAAGTCATCGCGGTCGCCCTGATCCACCAGCAACGGTGGGCACTGCCCGGCCGGGGTTTCGGCCAGCAGCACGCTGGCGTCCCACTCGCGCCAGCGGGCGCGGTCTTCACCCAGGTAGCGGCTGAACGCCTTCTCGCCCCATGGGCAATCCATGGGGTTGCTGATGGGTGAAAACGCCGATACCGCGCGATACCGCCCCGGGTTGCGCAAGGCGCATACCAGCGCGCCGTGCCCGCCCATGGAATGGCCACTGATGCTGCGCTCCCCCGACGCGGGGAAGTGTGCCTCGATCAGCGCGGGCAACTCCTGCACCACATAGTCATGCATGCGGTAGTGCTGGGCCCAGGGTTGCTGGGTAGCATTCAGGTAGAACCCGGCGCCCAGGCCGAAGTCCCAGGCACCGTCGGGGTCGCCCGGTACCTGCTCGCCACGCGGGCTGGTATCGGGCGCCACAATGATCAACCCGAGCTCCGCAGCCAGGCGCTGGGCACCGGCCTTCTGCATGAAGTTCTCGTCGGTGCAGGTCAGGCCGCTGAGCCAGTACAGCACCGGCAGCTTGGCGCCCTGCTCCGCTTGTGGCGGCAGGTACACAGCGAACACCATGTCGCAGCCCAGCACCTTGGAGTGATGCCGGTAACGCTTGTGCCAGCCGCCGAAGCTTTTCTGGCAGGAGATGTTGTCCAGGCTCATGGCAAACCTCAGAAGTGAATGACGCTGCGAATGCTCTTGCCTTCATGCATCAGGTCGAACGCCTTGTTGATGTCTTCCAGGCCCATGGTGTGGGTAATGAAGGTGTCCAGCGGAATCTCGCCGTTCTGCGACATCTCGACGTAGCTCGGCAGCTCACTGCGCCCCCGCACCCCACCGAACGCCGAACCGCGCCATACCCGGCCGGTAACCAGCTGGAACGGACGGGTGGCAATTTCCTGCCCGGCGCCGGCGACGCCGATGATCACCGATTCCCCCCAGCCCTTGTGGCAGCACTCCAGCGCCGCACGCATCAGCTGGACATTACCGATGCACTCGAAGGAGAAGTCCACGCCGCCGTCGGTGAGGTCGACAATGACTTCCTGGATTGGGCGGTCGTACTCCTTCGGGTTGATGCAATCGGTAGCACCCAGCTGGCGAGCGATCTCGAACTTGGCCGGGTTGATGTCGATGGCAATGATGCGCGAGGCCTTGGCCTTGACCGCGCCGATGATCGCCGACAGGCCGATGCCGCCCAGGCCGAAGACCGCGACGGTATCACCCGGCTTGACCTTGGCGGTGTTCAACACCGCGCCGATGCCGGTGGTAACGCCACAGCCCAGCAGGCAGACCTTCTCCAGCGGGGCTTCTTTCTGGATCTTGGCCACGGAGATTTCCGGCAGCACGGTGTACTCGGAGAAGGTCGAGGTGCCCATGTAGTGGAACAGTTGCTGGCCCTTGTACGAAAAACGCGTGGTGCCGTCTGGCATCAGGCCCTTGCCCTGGGTGGCGCGGATGGCCTGGCACAGGTTGGTCTTGCCCGACAGGCAGAACTTGCACTTGCCGCATTCAGGGGTGTACAGCGGGATCACGTGGTCACCAACGGCAACCGAGGTGACGCCCTCGCCTACCGCTTCGACGATTGCGCCACCTTCATGGCCCAGAATCGACGGGAAGATGCCTTCCGGGTCGGCGCCCGACAATGTGTAGGCGTCGGTATGGCAGACGCCGCTGGCGACAACGCGCAGCAGCACTTCCCCGGCCTTGGGCATGGCCACGTCCACTTCGACGATTTCCAACGGTTTCTTGGCTTCGAAGGCTACGGCAGCGCGGGACTTGATCATCAAAGGTCTCCATACAGGTGTTGAACAATGGCCTGCAGTGTAATTCACCTTGATTTGATGAATAATCAGCCCCAGCTCAAAACATTATTGCTGCACAGGGACAATCGATGCTTAACCGTTGGGAAGGCATAGACGAATTCGTCGCAGTGGCCGAGTCTGGCCAGTTCACCGCGGCGGCCGAACGCCTGGGGGTTTCGTCGTCCCACGTGAGCCGCCAGATCGCCCGCCTTGAAGAGCGGGTCCAAACACGCCTGCTGTACCGCAGTACCCGCCGTGTGACGCTGACCGAGGCGGGGCAGACCTTTTTGCAGCATTGCCAGCGCCTGCAAGACGGCCGCGAGGAAGCGCTGCGCGCCATGGGCGACCTGGCCAGCGAGCCCAAAGGGCTGCTGCGCATGACCTGCGCGGTGGCGTATGGCGAACGGTTCATCGTGCCGCTGGTGACGCGTTTCATGGCCCTGTACCCGCAGTTGCGGGTGGACGTGGAGCTGAGCAACCACACCCTCGACCTGGTGCATCACGGCATGGACCTGGCGATAAGGCTGGGCCGCCTGGCCGATTCTCGCCTGGTGGCCACGCGCCTGGCGCCACGGCGCATGTACCTGTGTGCCTCACCCGCCTACCTTGAACGCTACGGCAGGCCACACAGCGTGTCCGAGCTCGCCCGCCACAACTGCCTGATCGGCAGCTCGGACGTGTGGGCGCTGCAGTTGGAAGGGCGCGAGCTCAGCCAACGGGTGCAAGGCAATTGGCGCTGCAACAGCGGGCAGGCAGTGCTGGACGCTGCGCTGCAGGGGATCGGGTTGTGCCAGTTGCCGGATTACTACGTGCTGGAGCACCTGAACACTGGGGCGCTGGTGTCACTGCTGGAGGCACACCAGCCGCCAAATACGGCAGTGTGGGCGCTGTATCCACAGCAACGGCACCTGTCGCCGAAGGTGCGGCGGTTGGTGGATTACCTGAAGCAAGGGTTGACGGGGTTGCCGGAGTATCGTTTCGGCTGAAGGAGTGTGCTGCTTAATACCGGCCTCTTCGCGGGTGAATCGGATCGCCGCACCGCCGCTCCCACAGGTACTTCACGGATTTCAGACCCAGTGGAGACCCTGTGGGAGCGGCGGTGCGGCGATCCGATTTACCCGCGAAGAGGCCGGTACAGGAGAGCGACCATCAGCGCCTACCCGCCCAGCGCTGGCGCAACCATTCCAGGTCTTCGGGGCGCGTGACCTTGATGTTGTCACTGCGCCCTTCGACCAGCCTCGGCGCCTGGCCGGACCACTCGATGGCCGAGGCTTCATCGGTTACTACCACATCAGACACCAGGCACTCGGCCAACGCCCGGTGCAATGCTCCAAGGCGGAACATCTGCGGCGTGTAAGCCTGCCAAATGGTGCTACGGTCCACGGTAGCGCTCACCCGGCCATTGCTGTCGGCACGCTTGAGGGTGTCGCGCGCCGGCACCGCCAGCAGCCCCCCCACCGGGTCGTCTGCCAGTGCCGCCAACAGCTTGTCCAGGTCGCTGCGCGCCAGGTTAGGCCGCGCCGCATCGTGCACCAGCACCCAATCTTCGTCACACGCGCCCTGGGCATGCAGCAGCAACAAAGCATTCAGCACCGACTCCGCACGCTCACGGCCGCCATCCGCGCGCCGTATGCGCGCGTCATTGGCACACGGCAGGCCGGGCCAATAGGGGTCGTCTTCGGCAACACTCACCACCACCCCGCTTAACGTGGGGTGGCCCAGGAAACAGTCGAGGCTGTGCTCAAGAATAGTCTTGCCGGCCAGCTCAAGGTATTGCTTGGGGCGGTCGGCAGCCATGCGGGCACCCACGCCGGCAGCAGGGATCACGGCCCAGAAGGCCGGTAGATGCGCGTTCATTTCTGCGGCAACTGGAAGAGGGTCTCGCCCTCCTTGACCATTCCCAATTCATGACGAGCCCGTTCTTCGACGGTCTCCATGCCCTTCTTCAGTTCCAGCACTTCGGCATCGAGCACGCGGTTACGCTCAAGCAGGCGCTCGTTTTCGGCGTGCTGCTCTTCGATCTGCTGCTTGAGCTCGGCCACCTGCGCCAGGCTGCCATTGCCCACCCACAAGCGGTACTGCAGGCCACCCAGCAGCAAAAGCAGGACCAGGAACAACCAATAAGGACTGCGCATCAAGATATCCAGGTTGAAAGACCCTGTCGGTTCAGGGGCTCAGATAGCACAAAGCCTGGCCGAGGCCAGGCTTCGTAAACAGAAACCCGTGGGCTACAGGCACATTCAGTACGCGTGTGCCTGCAGCGGCGGCTGCTGCCTTTTTACCATCTCTTGCTTAGGCGCGAAACTCGGCACGACCACGGTATACCGCCTTGGCACCCAGTTGCTCTTCGATGCGCAGCAGCTGGTTGTACTTCGAGACGCGGTCGGAGCGGCACAGCGAGCCAGTCTTGATCTGACCTGCAGCGGTACCCACGGCCAGGTCGGCGATGGTGGAGTCTTCGGTTTCGCCGGAGCGGTGCGAGATGACTGCGGTGTAGCCTGCAGCCTTGGCCATCTGGATGGCTTCCAGGGTCTCGGTCAGCGAGCCGATCTGGTTGAACTTGATCAGGATCGAGTTACCGATACCCTTCTCGATACCTTCCTTGAGGATCTTGGTGTTGGTCACGAACAGGTCGTCGCCCACCAACTGCACTTTGCTGCCGATCTTGTCGGTGAGGATCTTCCAGCCCGCCCAGTCCGATTCGTCCAGGCCATCTTCGATGGAGATGATCGGGAAGCGCTCGGTCAGGCCCTTGAGGTACTCGGCAAAGCCTTCGGCGTCGAACGACTTGCCTTCGCCCGACAGGTTGTACTTGCCGTCTTCGTAGAATTCGGAAGCTGCACAGTCCAGGGCCAGGGTCACATCGGTACCCAGCTTGTAGCCGGCTTTTTCGACAGCTTCAGCGATGGCACCCAAGGCATCTTCGTTGGACGCCAGGTTAGGCGCGAAACCACCTTCATCACCCACGGCGGTGTTCAGGCCACGTGCCTTGAGCACGGCCTTGAGGTGGTGGAAGATCTCGGTGCCCATGCGCAGGCCGTCGGAGAAGGTCTTGGCGCCAACCGGCTGGACCATGAACTCCTGGATGTCGACGTTGTTGTCGGCATGCTCGCCGCCGTTGATGATGTTCATCATCGGCACCGGCATGGAGTACTGGCCTGGGGTGCCGTTGAGGTTGGCAATGTGCGCGTACAGCGGCAGGTCCTGGTCCTGGGCGGCAGCCTTGGCGGCAGCCAGCGACACGGCGAGGATGGCGTTGGCGCCCAGCTTGGCCTTGTTCTCGGTGCCGTCGAGTTCGATCATGGCATGGTCCAGGGCCTTCTGGTCGGAAGGGTCCTTGCCCAGCAGCAGCTCGCGAATCGGGCCGTTGATGTTGGCGACAGCCTTCAACACACCTTTACCCAGGTAACGGCTCTTGTCGCCATCACGCAGCTCCAGCGCTTCGCGCGAGCCGGTGGAAGCACCGGACGGCGCACAGGCGCTGCCGATGATGCCGTTGTCGAGCAGTACATCGGCTTCCACGGTGGGGTTGCCACGCGAATCGAGAACTTCACGACCTTTGATGTCGACGATTTTTGCCATTGTTGTAAGCACTCCAGAATTGACGAAAACAACGCAGCTTAGGGAATTCTTGCCGTTCGCCGGGAGGGTTTGCGATGGCAGGCCCGGCGAAGGGAGCCCCTGACCGAATGGTCAGGGGTAGGTCGGGCGCTACTTTACCCGAGAAACGCGCTTTACGCGGTTTCTACCGTCGGAAAACTTTTCACCAGGTCGTCCAGTTGCTTGAGCTGGGCCAGGAATGGCTCCAGCTTGTCCAGGCGCAGGGCACAGGGGCCGTCGCACTTGGCGTTGTCCGGGTCCGGGTGGGCTTCGAGGAACAGGCCCGCCAGGCCCTGGCTCATCCCGGCCTTGGCCAGGTCGGTGACTTGGGCGCGGCGCCCGCCTGCGGAATCGGCGCGGCCACCCGGCATCTGCAGGGCGTGGGTCACGTCGAAGAACACCGGGTACTGGAACTGCTTCATGATGCCGAAGCCGAGCATGTCCACGACCAGGTTGTTGTAGCCGAAGCTCGAACCACGCTCGCAGAGGATCAACTGATCGTTACCGGCTTCTTCGCATTTGGCCAGGATGTGTTTCATTTCCTGAGGCGCGAGGAACTGGGCCTTCTTGATGTTGATCACTGCGCCACTGCGGGCCATGGCCACCACCAGGTCGGTCTGGCGCGACAGGAAGGCAGGCAACTGGATGATGTCGCAAACCTGGGCCACCGGCTCGGCCTGGTAGGGCTCATGCACATCGGTAATCACCGGCACATTGAAAGTGCGCTTGATCTCTTCGAAGATCTTCAGCCCTTCTTCCATGCCAGGCCCACGGTAAGAACTGACCGAGGACCGGTTGGCCTTGTCGAAGCTCGCCTTGAACACATAGGGGATACCGAGCTTGTCGGTAACCCGTACATATTCTTCGCACACTTTCATGGCCAGGTCGCGGGATTCCAGCACGTTCATACCGCCAAACAGCACAAACGGCTTGTCGTTGGCGATCTCGATGTTACCTACGCGGATGATCTTCTGGGTCATGGGTCAGGCCTTGTTCTTCTGGGCGAGGGCCGCCTTTACGAAGCCACTGAACAGCGGGTGGCCGTCACGCGGGGTGGAGGTGAATTCCGGGTGGAACTGGCAGGCAACGAACCATGGGTGATCCTTGGATTCAACCACTTCCACCAGTGCACCGTCTTCGGAACGGCCGGATACCACCAGGCCAGCATCGACCAGTTGCGGCAGCAGGTTGTTGTTCACTTCATAGCGGTGGCGGTGACGCTCGGTGATCACGTCCTTGCCGTAGCAGTCGTGCACGTTGGAGCCGGCTGCCAGTTGGCAGTCCTGTGCACCCAGGCGCATGGTGCCGCCCAGGTCGGACGCTTCGCTGCGGGTTTCGACCGCGCCGGTGGCATCAGCCCACTCGGTGATCAGGCCCACGACCGGGTGGCCGCTGTTGCGGTCGAACTCGGTGGAGTTGGCGTCTTTCCAGCCCATCACATTACGGGCGAACTCGATCACGGCCACCTGCATGCCCAGGCAGATGCCCAGGTACGGTACCTTGTTCTCACGGGCGTACTGCACCGCGGTGATCTTGCCTTCCACGCCGCGCAGGCCGAAACCGCCCGGCACCAGGATGGCATCGGCGCCTTCGAGCAGGCTGGTGCCCTGGTTCTCGATGTCCTCGGAGTCGATGTAGCGCAGGTTGACCTTGGTGCGGTTGGTGATGCCGGCGTGGCTCATCGCTTCGATCAGCGACTTGTACGCATCCAGCAGCTCCATGTACTTGCCGACCATGGCGATGGTGACTTCATGCTCAGGGTTGAGCTTGGCGTCCACCACCTTGTCCCACTCGGACAGGTCGGCACCGTTGCACTGCAGGCCGAAACGCTCGACGACGAAATCGTCCAGGCCCTGGGCATGCAGCACGCCTGGGATCTTGTAGATGGTGTCGACGTCTTCCAGCGAGATGACCGCACGCTCTTCAACGTTGGTGAACAGGGCGATCTTGCGGCGCGACGAGGCATCGACCGGGTGGTCGGAGCGGCAGATCAGTACATCGGGCTGCAGGCCGATGGAGCGCAGTTCCTTCACCGAGTGCTGGGTCGGTTTGGTCTTGGTCTCGCCCGCGGTGGCGATGTACGGCACCAGGGTAAGGTGCATCAGCATGGCGCGCTTGGAGCCGACTTCGACGCGCAGCTGGCGGATGGCCTCAAGGAACGGTTGCGACTCGATGTCGCCCACGGTACCGCCGATTTCCACCAGGGCCACATCGGCATCGCCGGCACCCTTGATGATGCGACGCTTGATTTCGTCGGTAATGTGCGGAATGACCTGGATGGTGGCACCCAGGTAGTCACCACGGCGCTCCTTGCGCAGCACGTGCTCGTAGATACGGCCCGTGGTGAAGTTGTTGTTCTGGGTCATGGTCGTGCGGATGAACCGCTCGTAGTGGCCCAGGTCCAGGTCGGTTTCGGCGCCGTCCTGGGTGACGAATACTTCACCGTGCTGGAACGGGCTCATGGTGCCTGGGTCGACGTTGATGTACGGATCCAGCTTGAGCATGGTGACCTTCAGGCCCCGCGCTTCCAGGATGGCCGCCAGGGAAGCCGAGGCAATGCCTTTCCCCAATGAAGAAACAACACCGCCCGTGACGAATATGTAGCGCGTCATGAAAAACCCTAGAAGTCTGCGTTAAGGCGGCCAGCGCCGCCGGAGAAAGCGAAGGAAGGCCGAAGCCTCCGATCACCTGCGTCAATCACAGTGCATCTCGAAAAACTGCCGCGTCTGTACAGACCAGGGGTATCCCCGGCATGGAGCTCGCTCGTCATTTCTCAGAATCAGCCCAGCAAAAAACTGCTTGGTAATCGGCAACCCCTGTGTTTTCGCGGAACCCACAGAAGCTGTATCAAGAAGGGAGGGTAGTCTACCCGAATGTACCCATCAGCTCAAACCTTGCGCGCTGCTCGGCAGTACCCAGTGCAGCCGGCAATCGCCCCGCCCCAGGCCTGGCAGGTTGGCGACCGCCAGCAGCTGCTCGCCCTGGTACAGCAACGGCAGGCGTGCGCGCAGGAAGTGCGGCACTTGCAGCTCGTTGAGCAGGCGCTTGAGGTCACGCCGCCCCCGCCCGGGCACGTCCAGCACTTCGCCACCTTGGCGGTAGGCAATGCGCAGGCCTGCCAGCGCAGCTGCGCCAACAAGTCGCACGCAGCCGTTACCAGTCAACGCCAGAGGCGCCCCGGCATCGGCCCAGTTCAGGCCGTCTGCAGGCTGTCGCAACCAATCACCACTCAGCCACCAGATACGCCCTTGACTGCGCAGCACCTGCCCATCGGCAAGCCGCCACACGGGCTGGGCATCGGCTGCTGCGTCGCGCAAATCTGCCCACCCGGCCCAATGACGTGTATCGGGCAGTCGGGTACGGCTGCTGAGCCAGTATTCCAAGGCGTTACGCTGCCGCGCGGGCGACAGCGCCCCCAGGCTGGCCAGCGCCAGCGAGTCCAGCCCTGGCCAGGTGCCCGGTGCGCCTTGCGCGGCCAATGCCAGGTCGGCCCGGGCCAGCTCTTCGAGCAAGCCCAAGGCTTCGCCCAGGTGCTCGGCGGCGCGGGCGAGACTCTGGCCGGCCTGGGGCCAGCGCCGCTCAAGCACCGGTACCACTTCAGCACGCAGGTAGTTGCGAGCGTACTGGAGATCGCTGTTGGAAGGATCTTCAACCCAGGCCAGGCCATGCGCCTGGGCATAGCCTTGCAGCTGTTCCCGGGGGCAGCCCAGCAGCGGCCTGACCAGCGCCCCCTGCCCCAGCGCGCGCTGTTTGGGCATGGCCGCCAGCCCCCGCAGGCCTGCGCCGCGCAACAGCCGAAACAGCACGGTCTCGGCCTGGTCATCCAGGTGCTGCCCGGTGAACAGGATGTCACCCTGCCCCATAAGCGATTCAAAGGCAGCGTAACGGGCATCGCGGGCGGCTTGTTCCAGGCTGGCGCCGCGCACGACGTCGACGTGAATAACGCGCAGTTCTACACCGAGGTGGTCGCAGATGCGCTGGCAATGGGCAGGCCAGGCATCGGCAGCAGCCTGCAGGCCATGATGAACGTGAACGGCGCACAACGGTGGGCACGAATGGTGACGGGCGTAAGCCGCCAGGCAGTGCAGAAGGACGGTGGAATCCAGACCACCCGAGAAGGCGATGTACCAGCGAGGGGCGGTTACCCAGGGGGTTGGGTCGATCATCAGGGCCTCTGAAACCATTCGCGGGTGAACCCGCCCCTACAGGCAATACCTGTCTGTAGAGGCGGGTTCACCCGCGATAACCGGCAACGCCGGTGCCATTACCTGACAGCCGGAAAAATCAGACGCCGTAGCTCATCAAGCGGTCATAGCGACGCGCCAGCAGCGCGTCGTGGTCGAGCTTACCCAGCATGTCTAACTGCTGTACCAGGTCGGCACGGATGCTTTCAGACATGGCAGCCGGGTCGCGGTGGGCGCCGCCCAGCGGCTCGTCGATGACCTTGTCGACGATGTTCAGGCTTTTCAGGCGCTCGGCGGTGATGCCCATGGCCTCCGCCGCGTCAGCCGCTTTGTCAGCGGTCTTCCACAGAATGGAGGCGCAGCCTTCAGGCGAGATCACCGAATAGGTGGAGTACTGCAGCATGTTCAGCTGGTCGCACACACCAATGGCCAGCGCGCCGCCGGAACCACCCTCACCGATCACGGTGGCGATGATCGGGGTTTTCAGGCGGGCCATCACGCGCAGGTTCCAGGCGATGGCTTCGCTCTGGTTGCGCTCTTCGGCGTCGATGCCCGGGTAGGCACCCGGGGTATCGATGAAGGTCAGGATCGGCATGCGGAAGCGCTCGGCCATTTCCATCAGGCGGCAGGCCTTGCGGTAGCCCTCGGGGCGTGGCATGCCGAAGTTGCGGCGCACCTTCTCGCGCACTTCGCGGCCTTTCTGATGGCCGATGACCATCACGGGTTTGCCGTCCAGGCGCGCAGTACCGCCAACGATGGCAGCATCGTCGGAGAAATGGCGGTCGCCGTGCAGTTCTTCGAACTCGGTGAAGATGTGTTCCAGGTAGTCCAGGGTGTAGGGACGACGTGGGTGACGGGCCAGGCGAGCGATCTGCCAGCTGGTGAGGTTGCCGAAGATGCTTTCGGTCAGGGTATTGCTCTTGTCTTGCAGACGGGCAATTTCATCGCTGATATTCAGCGAATTGTCGTTGCCTACCAGGCGCAGGCCTTCGATCTTGGCTTGCAGGTCGGCAATCGGCTGTTCGAAATCGAGGAAATTCGGGTTCATAGTCATCCGTCTTGGGTCTACGGCCAGGCGGCCGGCCGGTTGATCCGTTTGGCGCCATACCTTAAGGGATCAGGCGCATTCAGGTCGAGATTAAATTTGGTCGGTTCAACGATATTGCAGAAAGACGTTCTCACGCCCGAACTGGTCACGCAGTGTCTGAATCAGCCCATCGGCCGGGTCGATTGCCCACTGCTCGCCAAACTGCAGCATGGCCTTGGCGTCACTGCCGGTGTACTCCAGGGTGATCGGGCAGGCACCCCGGTGGCGGGTGATCAGCTCGCCCAGCCATTTCAGCCGGTCGCCCTTGAGCGCCTCGTGCGCCACTTTCAGGCGCAGGCTCTCGGCCAGTTTGGTACGGGCGTCTTCCAGGGTCATGACCTGCTTCACCCGCAGGCGCAAGCCGCCCGAGAAGTCATCGTTGCTGACCTCCCCTTCCACCACCACCATGGCGTCGGTCTGCAGCAGGGACTGGGCGGTGATGTAGGCATCGGCAAACAGGGATGCCTCGATGCGCCCGGAACGGTCATCCAGGGTCACGAAGCCCATCTTGTCGCCCTTCTTGTTCTTCATCACCCGCAGGGCAATGATCATGCCCGCGATGGTCTGGGTATCGCGCGAAGGCTTGAGGTCAATGATGCGCTGGCGCGCAAAACGACGGATCTCGGCTTCATACTCGTCGATCGGGTGGCCGGTCAGGTACAGCCCAAGGGTGTCCTTCTCGCCTTTGAGCCGCTCCTTGAGTGTGAGGGGCCGCGCCTTGCGGTGGTTGGCATAGACGTCGGCATCCACCGCATCGAACATGCCACCGAACAGGTCGATGTGACCACTGTCTGCCGTGCGGGCAGTTTGCTCGGCGGCTTTGATCGCTTCGCCCAGCGCCCCCAGCAGGATTGCCCGGTTGATGTCGATGTGGGCGTGGTAGGCCTTGATCTCATCGTGGAAGTGCGGGCCAAGCCGGTCGAGGGCGCCACTGCGCACCAGGGCATCGAGGGTGCGCTTGTTGACGCGCTTGAGGTCGATGCGCTCGCAGAAATCGAACAGGTCCTTGAACGGGCCACCTTCGGCACGTGCCTCGACGATTGCCTCCACCGGCCCTTCGCCCACCCCCTTGATCGCACCCAGGCCATAAACGATGCGCCCATCATTGTTGACGGTGAACTTGAAGTCGGAGAAGTTCACGTCCGGGGCGTCCAGACGCAGCTTCATGCTGCGCACTTCCTCCACCAGCACCACCACCTTGTCGGTGTTGTGCATGTCCGCAGACAATACCGCGGCCATGAACGCAGCCGGGTGGTGGGTTTTCAGCCAGGCAGTCTGGTAAGACACCAGCCCGTAGGCGGCGGAGTGAGACTTGTTGAAGCCGTAACCGGCAAATTTCTCTACCAGGTCGAAGATGTTACCCGCAAGCTCGCCATCAATGCCGTTATTGGCACACCCCTCGATGAACCCGCCGCGCTGCTTGGCCATTTCCTCGGGTTTTTTCTTACCCATCGCCCGGCGCAGCATGTCAGCGCCGCCCAGGGTATAGCCAGCCATCACCTGGGCGATCTGCATCACCTGCTCTTGATACAGGATAATGCCATAGGTGGGCGCCAGCACCGGCTGCAGGCCATCGTACTGGTAGTCAGGGTGCGGGTAGGCCAGCTCGGCACGGCCGTGCTTACGGTTGATGAAGTCATCCACCATGCCCGATTGCAGCGGGCCCGGGCGGAACAGCGCCACCAGTGCGATGAGGTCTTCCAGGCAGTCGGGCTTGAGCTTCTTGATCAGCTCCTTCATGCCCCGGGACTCAAGCTGGAACACCGCCGTGGTTTCGGCTTTTTGCAGCAGCTCGTAGGTCTTGCGGTCATCCAGCGGGATGAAGTCGATGTTCAGATCCGGCAGGTTTTTCTTGGCCTGCTCGCGGTTGATGATCTCCATCGCCCACTTGATGATGGTCAGCGTACGCAGGCCGAGGAAGTCGAACTTCACCAGGCCGGCCGCCTCGACGTCGTCCTTGTCGAACTGGGTGACCAGGCCGCCGCCTTCTTCATCACAGGCGATGGGCGAGAAGTCGGTGAGCTTGGTCGGCGCGATCACCACGCCCCCGGCGTGCTTGCCGGTACCGCGGGTGACGCCTTCGAGCTTCAGCGCCATGTCCCAGATTTCGCGGGCGTCTTCGTCCCCCTTGAGGAAATCGCGCAGGATCTCTTCCTGCTCGTAAGCCTTTTCCAGGGTCATGCCCACTTCGAACGGGATCATCTTCGACAGGCGGTCGGCCAGGCCATAAGACTTGCCCTGCACCCGCGCCACATCCCGCACCACGGCCTTGGCCGCCATGGTGCCGAAGGTGATGATCTGGCTGACCGCGTTGCGGCCATAGGCTTCGGCCACATAGTCGATCACCCGGTCGCGGCCGTCCATGCAGAAGTCGACGTCGAAGTCGGGCATGGAGATACGTTCAGGGTTGAGGAAGCGCTCGAACAGCAGGTCGTAGGCCAGCGGGTCCAGGTCGGTGATCTTCAGTACGTAGGCCACCAGCGAACCCGCACCCGAACCCCGGCCGGGGCCCACAGGCACGCCGTTGTTCTTGGCCCACTTGATGAAGTCCATCACGATCAGGAAGTAACCGGGGAAGCCCATCTGGATGATGATATCCAGCTCGAACTTCAGGCGGTCCAGGTAGACCTGGCGCTTTTCTTCGTAATCCGGCGTGGTGTCCTTCGGCCACAACACTGCCAGGCGCTCTTCGAGGCCCTCGTGGGACACATGGCGCAGGTAATCGTCGATACCCATGCCGTTGGGCGTCGGGAAGTCCGGCAGGAAATACTTGCCCAGTTGCACCTGAATATTGCAGCGCTTGGCGATTTCCACGGTGTTCGCGATGGCGTCCGGCAGGTCGCTGAACAGCGCCGCCATTTCGTCGGCCGACTTCAGGTACTGCTGGTCGCTGTACAGCCGAGGGCGACGCGGGTCGTCCAGGGTCCAGCCTTCACCGATACACACCCGGGTTTCGTGGGCATCGAAGTCGGACTGCTTGATGAACCTCACATCGTTGGTGGCAACCAGCGGTGCGCCCAGCCGGTCGGCAAGGGCCACGGCAGCATGCACGTACTCTTCGTCGCGAGGCCGGTTGGTACGCTGCAGCTCAACGTAGAACCGGTCGGGGAACATCCCCATCCAGTCCTGCAGCAGGGCCTGGGCCTCATCGAGCCTACCGGCCAGCAGCGCCATGCCGATGTCGCCCTCACGGCCGGCAGACAGGGCAATCAGCCCTTCGCTGGCGGAGGCGATCCATTCCCGCTGCAGAATCACCAGGCCATTGCGCTGCCCGTCGGTCCAGCCACGGGAAATCAGCTCGGTGAGGTTGCGGTAACCCTGAGGGTTCATGGCCAGAAAACAGATACGCGACAGCGGCGCTTCGGGGTCTGCACCGGCCAGCCACAGGTCGGCCCCGCAGATGGGCTTGATGCCTGCGCCCATGGCGGTTTTGTAGAACTTGACCAGCGAGCACATGTTGCTCTGGTCGGTAATGGCCACTGCCGGCATGTTCATCCCGGCCAGCGCCTTGGCCAGCGGTTTGATCCGCACCAGGCCGTCTACCAGCGAGAATTCGGAGTGGACGCGCAGGTGAACGAAGGGAACCGACATGGAAGATCCTGTAGCAGTGCTGAACGACAAGGGCGCAATTGTAGCGTAGTTGCGAAGGGATGTTGGGCCGCGCGGCTGGCCCCTGATCAGATCAGCGAATCGACCACGCCGTCACGCGCTTCCCAGGCCGCACGCACGGGGGCAAACGAGCGACGATGAATGGGCGTAGGCCCCAGGCGCGCGAGCGCTTCGAGGTGCACAGGCGTCGGGTAGCCCTTGTGCCCACCCATGCCGTAGCCCGGATAAATGAGCTCGAAGGCAGCCATCTCCCGGTCGCGGCTTACCTTGGCCAGGATTGAGGCGGCGGCAATGGCCGGCACCTTGGCATCCCCCTGCACAACGGGTGCGCAGGGTACAGCCAGGCGTGGGCAGCGGTTGCCGTCGATCAAGGCCATAGTCGGGGTGATGTGCAACCCCTCCACTGCACGCTGCATGGCCAGCATGGTGGCGTGCAGAATGTTCAGGCGGTCGATTTCCTCGACTTCGGCGCGGGCAATGCAAAAGCTCAGGGCTTTTTCGCAGATTTCGTCGAACAGCGCCTCTCGGCGGGCTTCAGTCAGCTTTTTCGAGTCGTTAAGGCCCAGGATCGGGCGCAGTGGATCAAGGATCACTGCCGCCGTGACCACTGCACCGCACAACGGGCCACGGCCCACTTCATCGACACCGGCAACCAGGTCTTCGACCAGGTTGAAGTCCAGCCCTATCTGCATCTCAACGCCTCTCCAGCAAAGCCAGCACCGCGTCGGCGGCCTGATTGGAGGCGTCGCGACGCAGGGTGCGGTGAATTTCGTCGAAGCGCTCGGTCTGCAGGCTGCCATCGCGCACCAGTGGCGCCAGCGTGGCGGCCAGCGCTTCGCTGGTGGCTGCGTCCTGCAGCAACTCAGGCACCAGCTCACGCTGGGCCAGCAGGTTGGGCAACGACACGTAGGGGCTTTTCACCAGGCGCTTGAGTATCCAGTAGGTCAGCGGCGCAAGGCGATAAGCCACCACCATGGGACGCTTGAACAGCAATGCCTCCAGGGTAGCGGTGCCCGAAGCGATCAACACCGCGTCACAGGCCGCCAGGGCCTGGTGCGACTGACCGTCAAGCAGCGTCAACGCAAGCTCGCGGCCGCTCAGCATCTGCTCGACCTGGGCGCGGCGGCTAGCATTGGCGCAAGGCAGCACAAAGCGTACCCCCGGCACCCGCTCGCTCAGGCGCTGGGCTGCATCCAGGAACAACGCCCCCAAGCGCCCCACTTCTCCGCCACGGCTGCCTGGCATCAGCGCAACCACCGGCCCGTCACCCAAGCCGAGGGCGGCACGGGCAGCAGCGCGGTCGCACTCCAAAGGAATGGTGTCGGCCAGCGGGTGGCCGACGAACCGTACCGGTACGCCCTGCTCTTCATAGAAGCGCGCCTCGAAGGGCAGCAGCGTAAGCATCAGGTCGCAGCCCTGGCGAATCTTCAGTACGCGCTTCTGCCGCCAGGCCCACACGGACGGGCTCACATAGTGCACGGTCTTGATACCGGCCTGGCGCAGCTTGAGTTCGATCGTCAGGTTGAAATCAGGGGCGTCGATGCCGATAAACGCATCCGGCTTCTGCTCGATCAGGGTCTGGATCAGCAGCTTGCGGCGCTTGAGCAGCTCGCGCAGACGGCCCAGCACTTCCACCAGCCCCATCACCGCAAGGCGCTCCATGGGGAAGTAGGACTGCAGGCCCTCGGCTTCCATGAGCGGGCCACCGACGCCGATGAAGCGCACATCGGGGTGACGCGCCTTGAGTGCGCGCATCAAGCCCGAGCCAAGAATGTCGCCGCTGGCCTCACCCGCGACCAAGGCTATACAAAGCTGGGCCATATCAGCGGGTGATGCCGCGGGCGGAGCTCACGATCGACTGACGGAACAGTTCGACCTCAGGGTACTGCGCAGCCGGTGCCTGCAACTCGCGCAGGGCATCTTCGACAGTCAGGCCCTGGCGGTAGACGATCTTGTAGCAGCGGCGCAGCACGTGGATCACCTCGTCGCTGAAACCGCGACGGCGCATGCCCTCGAAGTTCATGCTACGGGCTTCAGCCGGGCTGCCGAACACCGTGACGAAAGCCGGCACATCTTTGCCAATGGCGGTGCCCATGCCGGAAAACGCGTGGGCCCCGATGTGGCAATACTGGTGCACCAGTGTGAAACCGGACAGGATCGCCCAGTCACCCACGTGCACATGGCCTGCCAGCGCCGTGTTGTTGACCAGAATGCAGTGGCTGCCGATGACGCTGTCATGGCCGATGTGGGCATAGGCCATGATCAGGTTGTGGTCGCCCACGGTGGTTTCGGCGCGGTCCTGCACGGTGCCGCGGTGAATGGTCACACCCTCGCGGATCACGTTGTGGTCGCCAATCACCAGGCGGGTCGGCTCGCCCTTGTACTTCAGGTCCGGGGTGTCTTCGCCGATCGACGAAAACTGAAAGATACGGTTGTGCTTGCCGATGCGGGTCGGGCCTTTGAGCACAACATGCGGGCCGATGACCGTGCCCTCCCCGATTTCGACATCGGGGCCAACGATCGACCAGGGGCCGACCTCGACGCCATCGGCCAGCCTGGCCGATGGATCGATAATGGCCCGAGGATCAATCAAATTCATAGGGAGCGTTCCGCGCAGGTGATCTGTGCCGAGCATACAGGCTTGCCGTCCACCAGGGCACGGCATTCGAACTTCCAGATCATGCTTTTGCGGCTGAGGAACTTCGCCTCCAGCACCAGTTGGTCACCCGGTAGCACCGGTTGGCGGAAGCGCAGTTTGTCGGAGCCGACGAAGTAATACAGTGTGCCGTCGGCCGGCTTGGCATCCAGCATCTTGAAACCCAGGATACCGGCCGCCTGGGCCATGGCTTCGATGATCAGAACGCCCGGCATGATGGGGTGCGCCGGAAAATGGCCGTTGAAGAACGGCTCGTTGATGCTGACATTCTTGTAGGCACGAATGCTCTGGGCCTCGTAGTCCAGATCCGTCACGCGGTCCACCAGCAGGAACGGGTAACGGTGAGGCAGGTATTCGCGAATCTCGTTGATGTCCATCATTTCGGGGGGGAAGCCTGTAATAAGAATAGGGAGCGCAGGTGCTGACCACACGCTCCTTTTGCAATCCAAAGAGGAGCCAGCTAGCGACTGTTCACTCTTGCTCAGAAAATGGTATCAGCCTTCTGATGTCGGCTGGCCACCTGAGGTCACGGTATCGACGCGTTTTTCCAGCTGCTGGAGGCGCTTGGCCATGTCGTCCAGGTGGCGGATACGCGCGGCGCTCTTGCGCCAGTCAGCCAGTGGCTGCATGGCAGTGCCGGATGAATAGGCACCCGGCTCGGTGATGGAGCGGGTGACCATGGTCATGCCAGACACAAAAACGTTATCACAGACATCAATATGGCCAACCATGCCAACGCCCCCGGCAATGGTGCAGTGCTTGCCGATGCGCGTGCTGCCGGAAATACCCACACAGGCAGCCATGGCCGTGTGCTCACCAATCTGCACGTTGTGGGCAATCTGGATCTGGTTGTCCAGCTTGACCCCATCGGCAATGACCGTGTCGGACAGCGCGCCACGGTCGACAGCCGTATTGACGCCGATTTCAACGTCATCGCCGATGCTGACGCCGCCGATCTGGGCGATCTTGCGCCATACACCTTTTTCGTTGGCAAAGCCGAAGCCTTCACCGCCGATCACCGCACCCGACTGGATAACCACCCGTTTGCCGATGGTGACGTCGTGGTACAACGTGACCCGCGGGGCCAGCCAACCGCCCTCGCCGATGACGCAACGAGCACCGACCACGCAATGGGCACCAATGGTGACATTGGCGCCGATGCACGCCCCGCTTTCAACGACTGCAAAGGGCCCGATACAGGCACTGGCATCCACCTGAGCATCCCCGGCCACCACGGCGCTGGGATGAACACCCGCCACAGCCTTGGGTTTTGGGTCGAACAGGTGGGAAATACGTGCGTACGCCAGGTACGGGTCCGCCACGATCAGCGCGTGGCCGGCAAAGCCTTCTGCATCCGCTGCCTTGAGCAGCACGGCAGCCGCCTGGCAGTTGTCCAGGTACTTGCGGTACTGCGGGTTGGCGAGAAAGCTCAGCTGGCCGGGGCCTGCTTCCTGCAAAGTGGCCAGGCCGGTGATGTTCAGGTCACCGGGGCCCTTCAGGGTGGCCCCAAGGGCCTCGGCCAACTGGCCAAGCGTCATGGTCAGGGTCATATCAACGGGCTTGGTTCATGCGCTCGATAACCTGGCGGGTGATGTCGTACTGAGGTTTGACATCGATGACCGCGCCGCGCTCGAGCACCAGGTCAAAGCCACCTTTCTTGATGACTTCTTCCACCGCGCCGTCCAGCTTGGGCTTGAGCTGCTTGAGCATGTCACGGTCGGCCACGGCCTTGGCTTCATTGAGTTCCTTGGACTGGAACTGGAAGTCACGGGCTTTCTGCTTGAATTCAAGCTCCAGGCGCTCACGCTCAGGCTGCTGCATCTTGTCGCCGCCCTTGATCAGGCGATCCTGGATGCCCTTGGCGCTGCTTTCCAGGCTCTTGAGCTTGGTCAGCTGCGGGCCGAATTTTTTCTCGGCATCCACGGCGTACTTCTTGGCAGCGTCCGATTCCAGCAGGGCCATCTGATAGTTCAGAACGGCAACCTTCATTTCGGCGAAAGCCGGGGTGGCGACCAGCGCCGCGGCCACTACGGCCATTTGGGTCAACTTGCGCACGATGAACTCCTGGATAAACCGTTGTCGTTAAGCAAGGGCCGACCTTAGAAGGTCTGGCCCAGAGAGAATTGGAACACCTGGGTGTCGGCATCGTCCGGCTTCTTGATCGGCATCGCCAGGCTGAAGCTCAGCGGGCCCAGGGCGGTGATCCACGTCACACCCACACCGACCGAACTGGCCATGTCGGAGAAGCCGACCTTGGCGCAATCGGGCTTCTTGCCGCAATTGGTGTCGAACACGTTACCCACATCCCAGAACACCGAGGTCCGCAGGGAACGCTGATCCTTGATGAACGGCATCGGGAACAGCAGTTCTACGCCGCCCTGCACCAGGACGTTGCCGCCGAAGGGTAGCGGGTCTTGGTCTGGATCAAGAAGCGTGCCATTGGCCTCATTGAGCTTACTCGGCGTACTGCGTGGCCCCAGGCTGCTGTCTTTAAAGCCGCGGACAGAGTTGAAACCACCCGCGTAGTAGTTCTCGTAGAACGGCAGGCCAGAGGTACCGCCGAAGCCGTCACCGTAGCCCAGCTCAGTGTGCAGACGCAGGGTGTAGTTCTGGCTGAGGGGCTTGAACAGCTGGCCACGGTAGTCCAGTTTGTAGAACGACAGGTCACTGCCTGGAATGGTCGACTCCAGGGTCAGGCTCTGGGAGTGGCCACGGGTCGCCAGCACACCTTTGTTCAGCGTGGATTCAGACCAGCCGATCGACGCTTTGAAGTTGGTGAAGCTTTTGCCTTCCTTGTTGATGAAATCGAAGATCTCATCAACCGTGTACTTACCGGTTTTCAGCTTGTCCTGCTGCACGCTCAAGCCATAGGTCAGGCGCGACGTTTCGCTGATCGGGTAACCCAGGCTGACGCCGGCACCCAGGCTGTCCACCGCATAGCTCGCCACGTCGACATCGAGGTCATCGTAGTTGGTGCTGCGGTAGAAGGCGTTGTAACCCAGGCTCACGCCGTCGGCAGTGAAGTAGGGGTCCACAAAGCCGAAGTTGTAGCGGGTCTGGTATTCGGAACGGGTTAGGCCAACGGAGACCTTGTTACCAGTACCCAGGAAGTTGGTCTGGCTGATCGAACCACCCAGGATCAGGCCCGCACTCTGGGCGAAACCGACGCTGGCGGTGATCGAACCGGACGCCTGCTCTTCGACGCTGTAGTTCACGTCGACCTGGTCATCGGTACCCGGCACAGGCGGGGTCTCGACGTTCACATCCTTGAAGAAGCCCAGGCGTTCAAGGCGGGTCTTGGACTGGTCGATCAGGTAGGTCGAAGCCCAGCCGCCTTCCATCTGGCGCATCTCGCGGCGCAGCACTTCGTCTTCGGTCTTGGTGTTACCACGGTAGTTGATGCGGTTGACGTAGGCGCGTTTGCCCGGGTCTACCACGAACATGATGTCGACCGTGTGGTCCTGGTCGTTCGGCTGCGGTACGCCGTTGACGTTGGCGAAGGTGTAGCCTTCGTTACCCAGGCGGCGGGTGATCAGCTCGGACGTGCTGGTCATGACCTTGCGCGAGAACACCTGGCCCGGCTGCACCAGCAGCAGCGACTTGACCTGGTCTTCCGGCACCTTCAGGTCACCGGACAGCTTCACGTCACGAACGGTGTATTTCTCACCTTCGTTGATGTTGACGGTGATGTAGACGTGCTTCTTGTCTGGCGTGATGGACACCTGGGTAGAGGCGATATCCATGTTGATGTAGCCGCGGTCCAGGTAGTAGGAACGCAGACGCTCCAGGTCACCGGACAGTTTTTCGCGGGCATACTTGTCGTCGTTCTTGAAGAACGACAGCCAGTTGGTGGTTTTCAGTTCGAACAGCTGCTGCAGGGTTTCGTCATCGAACACGTTGTTGCCAACGACGTTGATGTGCTGAATGGCAGCGACGGTGCCTTCGTTGATCTTGATCTTCAGCGCCACGCGGTTGCGCGGCTGCGGCACCACTTCGGCGTCGACCTCGGCCGAGTAGCGGCCCTGGGCCACGTATTGGCGCTGCAGCTCGTTACGCACACCTTCAAGGGTGGCGCGCTGGAAGATTTCACCTTCGGCCAGGCCCGACTGTTTCAGGCCTTTCATCAGGTCGTCGGTGCTGATCGCCTTGTTGCCTTCGATCTCGATGCTCGACACCGACGGGCGCTCGACCACGTTGATGATCAGAACATTGCCATCACGGTTCAGCTCGATGTCCTGGAAGAACCCGGTCTTGAACAGCGAGCGGGTAGATTCCACCAGACGACGGTCATCGGCCTGGTCGCCCACGTTGAGCGGCAAGGCACCAAAGACGCTGCCGGCGGAAACCCGCTGCAGGCCGTTGACTCGGATATCGGAGATGGTGAAGGACTCGGCGTGAACTTCAGCGATCATCAGTGCGGAGAGGACCGCAGTTAGCAGCAGACGTTTCATGAAGTCCTTTTATTCCAACTGGCAATAAACAACCTGCCGTCATGAACGACAGGTTTCGCAATTGAGCGAAGCTTTTATAGTCGACCCAGATCGTTGATCAGGGCGAGCAGCATCACCCCCAAGACCAAACTGATACCGATCTGGACCCCCCAACCTTGTACCCGGTCCGACAGCGGGCGACCGCGCGCCCATTCGACCAGGTAGAACAGCAAATGCCCCCCATCCAGTACCGGGATGGGCAGCAGGTTAAGAACCCCCAGGCTTATGCTCAGGTAGGCCAGGAAATTCAGGAAATCCCCTACGCCGGACTGGGCTGAAGCGCCCGCCACTTTAGCAATGGTTATCGGTCCACTCAAGTTTTTTACCGAGAGCTCACCGAACAGCATTTTCTTCAGGGACTGCAGCGTCAGCACGCTCATGTTCCAGGTGCGCGACAAGCCCTCGCCAACCGCCTCCAGCGGGCCGTAGCGCACCTCACGCAGCATCGATGCTGGCCACTCGCCACCCTTCACCCCAGCCCCCAGGTACCCCGCAGCCGCACTGCCCTCGCCCTTGCGGCCCAAGGTGACCGGCAGGTCAAGCACGGCGCCGTCGCGCTGCACGCGCACTACCACCTTGGCGTCGGGACGGGCACGCACGCTGTCGACCACTTGCTGCCATTCAGCCACCGGCTTGCCATCGATGCTCAGCAGGGTGTCACCGGTTTTCAGGCCTGCGGCCCCTGCCGGGCCCTTGCTGTCGATTTCGGCCAACACCGGCACGATGGCCGGCCGCCAGGGGTTTAAGCCCAACGACTGGATCGGGTCGGGCTCATCAGCGCCTTTCAGCCAGCTGTCGAGTTTCACCTGACGTTGCTGTTCTGCGCTGGCGCCCTCGTCCCGCACACCCACTTGCAACGTGCCACTTTCACCCAGCCGGCGCACCAGCTGGAGGTTGACCGCCGACCAGCCGTTGGTCGGTTTCCCGTCGATGGAAACGATTTCCTGCCCGGCAACCAGCCCGGCAGAGGCCGCCAGGCTGCCCGCGTCTACGGCCCCGATCACCGGGCGTATCTGCTGGCTACCCAGCATGGCCAGAATCCAGAAGAACAGGATTGCCAACAGGAAGTTGGCAATCGGGCCGGCAGCCACGATCGCAATGCGCTGCCCCACCGGTTTGCGGTTGAACGATTGCCCTGCCAGCGAGGGCGGCACATCTCCCTCGCGTTCGTCGAGCATTTTCACGTAGCCGCCCAGCGGGATGGCCGCTATCACGAACTCGGTGCCATGGCGGTCATGCCAGCGCACCAGCGGCATACCGAAGCCGACCGAAAACCGCAGCACTTTTACACCGCAGCGCCGCGCTACCCAGAAGTGGCCGAATTCGTGGAAGGTGACCAGTACACCCAGGGCAACGAGGGTGCCGATAATCATGTAGAGCGCTGTCATGTCCATCTCCGAATGATGTGCAGCGGGCCGGCCTACACCGGCCCCTCATTACCTGGTCAAACTGGTATCAGCGCCCGTGACGCCTCAGCCATTCGCGGGCAAGCTCGCGGGCGCGCTGGTCGGCGGCAAACACCGCAGCCAGTGACGGCAGTGGCACGACCGGCTCCTGGTCCAGGACCTGTTCGATCATACTCGCGATATCCGGAAAGCGGATACGGCGGGCCAGAAATGCCTCGACCGCCACTTCGTTGGCCGCATTGAGCACAGCCGGGGCGCTGTGGCCCGCTTCTGCAGCCTGACGCGCCAGGCGCAGGCAGGGGAAACGCAGCTCGTCCGGCGCCTGGAAGTCCAGGCGGGCGATGCTGAATAGATCCAGCGGGGCAACCCCTGACGCTATCCGCTCCGGCCAGGCCAGGGCATTGGCGATGGGCGTACGCATGTCCGGGTTACCCAGCTGCGCCAGCACCGAACCGTCGACATAGTCGACCAGCGAGTGGATCACACTCTGCGGGTGCACCACCACTTCGACGTCGGCCGGCGCGGCATCGAACAACCAGCACGCCTCGATCAGCTCCAGGCCCTTGTTCATCATGCTGGCCGAGTCTACGGAAATCTTGCGCCCCATGGACCAGTTCGGGTGTGCACAGGCCTGCTCGGGGGTAACCTCGAGCAGCGCCTCGGCGGGCGTCTCACGGAACGGCCCACCCGATGCGGTCAGCAGGATGCGGCGAACACCCACGGCGCCGAGGCCCCGTGCGTAATCGGCCGGCATGCACTGGAAGATCGCGTTGTGCTCGCTGTCGATGGGCAGCAGTACCGCGCCGGAGCGCCTGACTGCGTCCATGAACAGGGCGCCCGACATCACCAGCGCTTCCTTGTTGGCCAGCAACACCTTCTTGCCCGCCTCGACCGCTGCCAGGGTGGGGCGCAGCCCAGCGGCGCCAACGATAGCCGCCATCACGGCGTCAACCTCCGAAGCCGAGGCCACCTGGCAAAGCCCTGCCTCGCCCTCGAGCACTTCAGTGGCACACCCGGCAGCCGCCAGGCTGCTGCGCAACCGTGAGGCGGCCTCAGCCTCCGGCACCACCGCAAACACCGGGCGATGGCGCACGCACAGCTCAAGCAGCTCGTCGATGCGTGAGTACCCGGTCAGCGCGAACACCTGGTAGCGGTCCGGGTGCCGCGCGATCACATCCAGCGTACTCAGGCCGATAGAGCCGGTGGCACCGAGCACGGTGATCCGCTGCACAGCACTCACATCACACCCCATTCAGCAGCCCACAGCAGCACGGCGAACAGCGGAATGGCAGCGGTCAGGCTGTCGATACGGTCCAGCACACCACCGTGGCCCGGCAGCAGGTTGCTGCTGTCCTTGATGCCCGAGCGGCGCTTGAACATGCTCTCGGTCAGGTCGCCCACCACCGATGCCATCACCACCAGCGCAGCACCGACCAGGCCCAGCAGCACCTCGCCCACGCCCCACTCACGGCTGATGCCAACGGCCAGCGTGATGACCAGGCTCACCGCCAGGCCACCATAAACGCCCTCCCAGCTCTTGCCCGGGCTAACGTGCGGGGCCAGCTTGCGCTTGCCGAATGCTCGGCCAGAGAAATAGGCACCGATATCCGCCGCCCACACCAGTACCATCACCGACAGGATCAGCCAGTTGCCCAGTGGCCAGTGCTTGAGCAGCACCAGGCCCTGCCAGGCTGGCAGCAGCACCAGCAGGCCGATCAACAAACGGCAGGCGGCACTGGCCCACAGCTCACTGGTGCGCGGGTAGGTCAGTACCAGCCAGGTAGCCAGCCCCCACCAGATCACCGCCGCACCGAGCACCCAAGGGGCCAGTTCCGGCAACACGTAGAGCAGCATCAGCGCCCCGGCAACCACCAAGGCATAGGCGATACGCAGGGGCTGGGCCATCAGCCCGGCCAGGCGCGCCCACTCCCACGCACCGAGCGTTACCACCAGGCCGATGAACAGGGCGAAGTCACCCCCTTCGAGCAGGAAGAACCCACCCAGCGCTATCGGCAACAGGATCAGCGCGGTAATGATGCGTTGTTTAAGCATTAAGCACGAGCTCCAGCCTCGACCTGCTCGCTGGTCTTACCAAAGCGGCGCTGGCGCGAAGCGAAATCGGCCAATGCCTTACGCATGGCCTCGTGTTTGAAGTCCGGCCAGAAAAGGTCGGAGAAATACAGCTCGGCGTAGGCCAGCTGCCAAAGCAGGAAATTGCTGATGCGGTGCTCGCCCCCCGTTCGGATGCACAAGTCGGGCAACGGCAGATCGCCCGTGGACAGGCAGGTTTGCAGCAGGCCCGGAGTGATGTCGTCAGGGCGCAGATGCCCGGCCTGCACCTCCCGCGCAAGCCGCTGGGCCGCCTGGGCGATATCCCATTGCCCGCCATAGTTGGCCGCGATCTGCAGGATGAAACGGTTGTTGCCGGCAGTCAGTGCCTCGGCCTCGCGCATGGCGGCCTGCAGCTCAGGGTGGAACCGCGAGCGGTCGCCAATGATGCGCAGGCTGATGTTGTTCTCGTTCAGCCGCCGGGCCTCCCGGCGCAACGCCGAGAAGAACAGCTCCATGAGGGCACCGACCTCCTCGGCCGGCCGCTGCCAGTTTTCACTGGAGAAGGCGAACAGCGTGAGCACCTCGACACCCGCCTCGGCGCACACTTCGATGACCGCACGAACGGCGTCCACACCCGCCTTGTGGCCGGCAACCCCGGGCAACAGGCGGCGTTTCGCCCAGCGGTTGTTGCCGTCCATGATGATCGCGACGTGACGCGGCACCGAACACGGCACCGCTGGCTTGGTCTTTTCCATCAAAAAAAACCTGGCCTCAGACGGCCATCAGGTCCTTTTCCTTGGCCTTGAACGCAGCATCGACCTCGGCAACGAACTTGTCGGTCAGCTTCTGGATTTCATCGGCCGCGCGACGCTCTTCGTCCTCGCTGATTTCCTTGTCCTTGGTCAGCTTTTTCAGGTCTGCCAGGGCATCGCGGCGCACGTTACGCACAGCTACCTTGGCATCCTCGGCCACGCCACTGGCCTGCTTGGTATAGCCTTTGCGGGTTTCTTCGGTCAGGGCAGGCATCGGCACGCGTATGGTAGTGCCAGCGCTCGACGGGTTCAGGCCCAGGTCCGAGGTGAGGATAGCCTTCTCGATAGCCGCGCTCAGGTTCTTGTCATGGGCGACGATCTTCAAGGTGCGAGCGTCTTCGACGCTGATCGCAGCAACCTGGTTCAGCGGCATCTCGCTACCCCAGGCAGGCACCTTGACGCTGTCCAGGATGCTTGGGTGGGCGCGACCGGTGCGGATGGCCGCCAGGTTGCGAGCCAGGGCCTCCAGGGACTTGCCCATGCGGTCCTGAGCGTCTTTCTTGATGTCGTTGATCATGCTTGGCCTTCCTCGATCAAAGTGCCTTCAGCGCCGCCCACCACGATATTCAGCAGGGCGCCAGGCTTGTTCATGTTGAATACCCGCAATGGCATCTTGTGGTCACGGCACAGGCAGATTGCGGTCAGGTCCATCACACCCAGCTTGCGATCCAGAACCTCGTCATAGGTCAGGCGATCGAACTTCTCGGCATGCGGGTCCTTGAATGGGTCAGCAGTGTACACACCATCGACCTTGGTCGCCTTCAGCACCACGTCGGCATCGATTTCGATGGCGCGCAGACAGGCTGCGGAGTCGGTGGTGAAGAACGGGTTGCCGGTACCGGCGGAGAAAATTACCACATCCCCGGAGTTGAGGTGACGGATAGCTTTGCGGCGGTCGTAGTGGTCGGTGACACCCACCATGGAAATGGCCGACATGACCAGCGCCGGGATATTCGAACGCTCCAGGGCATCGCGCATCGCCAGGGCGTTCATCACCGTGGCCAGCATGCCCATGTGGTCGCCGGTAACGCGGTCCATGCCGGCAGCGCTCAGTGCGGCGCCGCGGAACAGGTTGCCACCGCCGATGACCAGGCCCACCTGAACACCGATCCCAACCAGCTGGCCCACTTCAAGGGCCATGCGATCGAGCACCTTCGGGTCGATCCCGAAGTCTTCCGAGCCCATCAGGGCCTCGCCGCTAAGTTTGAGCAAAATGCGTTTATAGCGAGGTTGGCGACCACTCACCTGCTGAGCCATTGCGAGTCTCTCCTGCGGCGTACTGTAGAAAATTCGTGCGGGCTGTTTGCAGCCTGCTAACTGTAGCGTGGCACCGGGTAGGCGCCAGCGGCGGCAGGGTTCGATGAACCCCTCGCCGTTTTGACAAAGAGGCCGCGCGCGTGAGCGGGCAGCCTCTTCGGGGCGACAGACGGGGCTGTCTTACTGCTTGGCAGCAGCTACTTGAGCAGCCACTTCGGCAGCGAAGTCGTCAACCGGCTTCTCGATACCTTCGCCGACCTTGAAGTAGGTGAAGGAAACGATTTCTGCACCGGCTTTTTTAGCCAGGGCGCCCACTTTGACTTCTGGATCCATGACGAACGCCTGCTCTTTCAGCGAGGCTTCAGCCTTGAACTTGGAAATACGGCCGTTGATCATGTTCTCAACGATGTTTTCCGGCTTGCCGGCGATCTTGTCGGCGTTCAGTTGCAGGAACACGCCCTTCTCACGCTCGATGGCTTCAGCGGAGATTTCCGACGAGTCCAGGAACTCAGGGTTCGACGCTGCAACGTGCATGGCGATGTTCTTGGCCAGCTCGACGTCACCGCCTTGCAGAACAACAACGGCGCCGATCTTGTTGCCGTGCAGGTAAGCACCAACCACGTCACCTTCAACACGCACCAGGCGGCGGATGTTGACGTTTTCGCCGCACTTGGCTACCAGGGCTTCACGGGCAGCTTCACGCGAGGCGATCAGCGGGGCTGCGTCGGTCAGCTTCTGGGCGAAGGCTTCTTCCAGGCTTTCGGCCACGAAGTTCTTGAAGTCGTCTTGCAGAGCCAGAAAGTCGGTCTGCGAGTTCACTTCCAGCAGAACGGCGGCTTTGCCGTCGGTCTTGACGGCGATAGCGCCTTCAGCAGCCACGTTGCCAGCCTTCTTGGCGGCCTTGATGGCGCCGGAGGCACGCATGTCGTCAATGGCTTTTTCGATGTCGCCGTCGGCCTTTTCCAGGGCCTTCTTGCAATCCATCATGCCTTCGCCGGTACGCTCGCGCAGTTCTTTTACCAGCGCTGCAGTAATTGCTGCCATTTCAAAATCCTCTTGGAAAGTTTTTCAACCATTCCACCCGTTGCTCACGGGCGTTCAATTCTGCGAATCCGCTGTTGTGTTCAGCCAGCCCATGATGCGGGGCCATCGCTGACAGCAGGATTTCAAGGTGGCAAAAAGGGGGCAGAGCCCCCTTTTTGCGTGCCAAGTCGACGCTAGCGTCTATTACTCGGCAGCCGGTGCAGCCGCTTCTTCAGCGTAGACTTCGGTGCCGCCAGCAACGTTGTTGCGGCCACGGATCACAGCGTCAGCCATGGAAGTCATGTACAGCTCGATAGCGCGAATGGCGTCATCGTTACCTGGGATGATGTAGTCAACACCTTCCGGGCTGCTGTTGGTATCGACAACGCCGATAACCGGGATACCCAGTTTGTTGGCTTCGGTGATCGCGATGCGCTCGTGATCAACGTCGATGACGAACAGAGCGTCAGGCAGACCACCCATGTCCTTGATGCCACCCAGGCTGCGGTCCAGTTTTTCCAGATCGCGGGAGCGCATCAGGGCTTCTTTCTTGGTCAGCTTGGCGAAGGTGCCGTCATCGGCCTGGGTTTCCAGGTCGCGCAGACGCTTGATCGAAGCGCGGATGGTCTTGTAGTTGGTCAGCATGCCGCCCAACCAACGGTGGTCAACGTACGGCGAACCGCAACGAGCAGCTTGCTCGGCGACGATCTTGCCGGCGGAACGCTTGGTGCCGACGAACAGGATCTTGTTCTTGCCCTGGGCCAGGCGCTCAACGAACGACAGTGCGTCGTTGAACATCGGCAGGGTTTTTTCCAGGTTGACGATGTGGATCTTGTTGCGCGCGCCGAAAATGTACTTGCCCATTTTCGGGTTCCAGTAACGGGTCTGGTGGCCGAAGTGCACACCGGCCTTCAGCATATCGCGCATGTTGACTTGGGACATGATAGTTCCTTGATAAGTCGGGTTGGGCCTCCACGTATCCCAATGACCAACCCGCGAGTTCTGCAACTCGGGGCACCCAGGCCATCGTGTCGACACGTGTGTGGGTTTGTGTGCAGACGGGCCTGGGCCCGAAAGCGGCGCATGTTATACCACAGTGCGCGCGCAAACGGAACCTGAAAACTGCCCCCGCGCTGCAGGCGCCCTGCCATGACTGAAACAGCCTGAACCCCGCAGCTCTGTTAGAATGATGGCTTTCCTGTTTTAGCGCGCCGCGTGCGGCGCAGTGAAGAGAGCCTGTAATGACCGTCACCATCAAGACTGCAGAAGACATCGAGAAGATGCGCATCGCCGGCCGTCTGGCTGCCGAGGTGCTGGAAATGATCGAAGAGCACGTCAAGCCCGGCGTCACCACCGAAACCCTCGACCGCCTGTGCCACGACTACATCGTCAACGTGCAGCAGGCCATTCCGGCGCCGCTCAACTACAAGGGCTACCCCAAGTCGATCTGCACCTCCATCAACCACGTGGTCTGTCATGGTATCCCCAACGACAAACCACTCAAAGACGGTGACACACTGAACATCGACATCACCGTGATCAAGGACGGCTACCACGGCGACACCAGCCGCATGTTCCATGTGGGTACCGTGCCGCAGTGGGCCGAACGGCTGTCACGCGTCACCCAGGAATGCCTGTACAAGGCCATCGAACTGGTGAAGCCAGGCTGCCGCCTGGGCGATATCGGCGAAGTGATCCAGAAGCACGCTGAAAAGAATGGTTTTTCCGTGGTGCGCGAGTTCTGCGGCCATGGCATCGGCAAGGTGTTCCACGAAGAGCCGCAGATTCTGCACTACGGCCGTGCCGGCACGGGCATGGAGCTTAAAGAAGGCATGACCTTCACCATCGAGCCGATGATCAACCAGGGCAAGGCCGACACCAAGGTACTGGGCGACGGCTGGACCGCCATCACCAAGGACCGCAAGCTTTCGGCGCAGTGGGAACACACCCTGGTGGTCACCGCCACAGGCTACGAAATCTTCACCCTGCGCAAGGACGACACCATCGCGCGCATCTCGGCCTGAACAGGCACAGCCCACACCACAGGAGCGTGACCCGATGCCACAGGTGGACCCCGAACTGTTCGACCGCGGCCAGTTCCAGGCAGAACTTGCCCTGAAGGCCAGCCCTGTGGCTGCCTTCAAGAAGGCCATCCGCCAGGCCGGCGAGGTGCTGGACAAGCGTTTTCGCGCCGGCAGCGCCATTCGCCCGCTGATCGAAGCACGCGCCTGGCTGGTGGACAACGTGCTGCAACAGGCCTGGAACCAGTTCGACTGGGGTGACCACAGCGGCATCGCACTGGTCGCCGTCGGCGGTTACGGGCGCGGCGAACTGCACCCGCATTCGGATATCGACCTGCTGATACTGCTGGGCGCGGCAGAACATGAACAGTACCGCGATGCCATTGAGCGGTTTCTCACGCTGCTGTGGGACATAGGCCTGGAAGTGGGCCAGAGCGTGCGCACCGTCGATGAGTGCGCCGAACAGGCCCGTGCTGACCTCACGGTCATCACCAACCTGATGGAAAGCCGCACCATCACCGGCCCCGAGGCCTTGCGCCAGCGCATGCTCGAGGTCACCAGCACCGCGCACATGTGGCCCAGCCGGGAGTTCTTCCTGGCCAAGCGCGCCGAACTCAAGGCGCGCCACCACAAGTACAACGACACCGAGTACAACCTGGAGCCCAACGTCAAGGGTTCACCCGGGGGCCTTCGTGACATCCAGACGGTGCTGTGGGTAGCACGCCGCCAGTACGGCACACTCAACCTGCACGCCCTGGCCGGCGAAGGGTTTCTACTGGAAAGCGAAAACGAGCTTCTGGCCTCGTCCCAGGACTTCCTGTGGCGGGTGCGCTATGCCCTGCATATGCTGGCAGGCCGCGCCGAAGACCGCCTGCTGTTTGACCATCAGCGCAGCATCGCCGCCCTGCTGGGCTACAGCGATGACAACCCGAAGCGCGCCATCGAGCAGTTCATGCAGCAGTACTACCGGGTGGTGATGAGCATCAGCCAGCTGTGTGACCTGATCATCCAGCACTTCGAAGAAGTGATCCTGGCCGATGACGACAGTGGTACCACCCAGCCGCTGAATGCACGGTTCCGCCTGCATGACGGCTACATCGAGGCCGTGCGCCCCAATGTGTTCCGGCGTACCCCGTTCGCCATGCTGGAAATGTTCGTGTTGATGGCCCAGCACCCCGACATCAAGGGCGTGCGGGCAGATACCGTGCGGCTGCTGCGCGAGCACCGGCACCTGATCGACGACAGTTTCCGTACCGATATCCGCAACACCAGCCTGTTCATCGAACTGTTCAAGTGTGAAATCGGTATCCACCGCAACCTGCGGCGCATGAACCGCTACGGCATCCTCGGGCGCTACCTGCCGGAGTTCGGCCTGATCGTGGGGCAGATGCAGCACGACCTGTTCCACATCTATACGGTCGACGCCCACACGCTCAACCTCATCAAACACCTGCGTAAACTGCAGTACACGCCGGTGTCCGAGAAATTCCCGCTGGCCAGCAAGCTCATGGGGCGCCTGCCCAAGCCTGAGCTTATTTACCTGGCCGGTCTTTATCACGATATCGGCAAGGGTCGCCAGGGTGACCACTCCGAGCTGGGCGCAGTGGATGCCCAGGCGTTCTGCGAGCGCCATCAATTGCCCGCCTGGGACAGCCGGCTGATCGTCTGGCTGGTGCAGAACCACCTGGTCATGTCCACCACGGCCCAGCGCAAGGACCTGTCAGACCCGCAGGTGATCCACGATTTCGCCCTGCACGTGGGCGACGAAACGCGGCTGGACTACCTGTATGTGCTGACCGTGGCCGATATCAACGCCACCAACCCCAGCCTGTGGAACTCGTGGCGGGCCAGCTTGCTGCGCCAGTTGTACACCGAAACCAAGCGTGCCTTGCGCCGCGGCCTGGAAAACCCGCTGGACCGCGAAGAGCAGATTCGCCAGACCCAGTCCGCCGCCCTGGATATCCTGGTGCGCCAGGGTATCGACCCGGACGACGTCGAGCAGCTGTGGTCGCAGTTGGGCGATGACTACTTCCTCAAGCACAATGCAGCCGACGTTGCCTGGCACAGCGATGCGATCCTGCAGCAACCTGCTGACGGCGGGCCACTGGTGCTGATCAAGGAAACCACTCAACGCGAATTCGAGGGTGGCACGCAGATTTTCATCTACGCCCCCGACCAACACGACTTCTTCGCGGTGACCGTGGCGGCGATGTCGCAGTTGAACCTGAACATTCATGATGCGCGCATCATCACCTCCAGCAGCCAGTTCACCCTCGACACCTATATCGTGCTGGACAACGACGGCGGCGCGATCGGCGACAACCCACAGCGGGTCCGGCAGATTCGCGATGGCCTCACCGAGGCGCTGCGCAACCCGGAAGACTACCCGACCATCATTCAGCGCCGGGTGCCGCGCCAGCTCAAGCATTTCGATTTCCCGCCCCTTGTGACCATCCTCAACGATGCCCAGCGGCCAGTCACCATCCTTGAGATCACCGCTCCCGACCGCCCGGGGCTGCTGGCCCGGCTGGGGCGCATTTTCCTCGAGTTCGACCTGTCGCTGCAAAACGCCAAGATCGCCACCTTGGGCGAACGGGTGGAAGACGTGTTCTTCATCACCGACGCCGACAACCAGCCACTGTCCGACCCACAGCTGTGCAGCCGCCTGCAGGAGGCCATCGTGCAGCAGTTGCAAGCCGGCCAAGCCAGCACACCCCCTGCACGCGTGACTTTTTGACGACCAGACGATTGACGAGACCTTGCGCCAATGAACCATGCCTTGACCCAGCTCCAGCCCTACCCCTTCGAAAAGCTTCGCGCCCTGCTGGCCAGCGTTTCACCTGCGGCGGACAAACGTGCAATCGCCCTGTCGATCGGCGAACCCAAGCACACCTCGCCGGCGTTCGTGGCCCAGGCGATGGCAGACAACCTCGACAAGCTGGCGGTGTACCCCAGCACCCTGGGCCTGCCAGCCTTGCGCCAGGCGATCGGCCAATGGTGCGAGCAACGCTTTGGCGTGCCAGCGGGTTGGCTGGATGCCGACCGCCACATCCTGCCGGTCAATGGCACCCGCGAAGCGTTGTTCGCTTTCACCCAGGCAGTGGTGAACCGCAGCGATGACGGCCTGGTGGTCAGCCCCAACCCGTTCTATCAAATCTACGAAGGTGCCGCCCTGCTCGCCGGTGCGACCCCGCATTACCTGCCATGCCTGGAAGATAACGGTTTCAACCCCGATTTCGATGCCGTGCCGGCAGAGGTCTGGCAGCGCTGCCAGGTGCTGTTCCTGTGCTCGCCAGGCAACCCAACCGGCGCCCTGGTGCCCCTCGACACTTTGAAAAAGCTGATCGCGCTGGGTGACGAACACGACTTCGTGATTGCCGCCGACGAGTGTTACAGCGAGCTGTACTTCGACGAAGAGGCGCCACCTCCTGGGCTGCTGACCGCCTGTGCCGAACTGGGGCGCAGCGATTTCAAGCGCTGTGTGGTGTTCCACAGCCTGTCCAAACGCTCCAACCTGCCGGGCCTGCGTTCAGGTTTCGTCGCGGGCGATGCCGACATCATCAAGCCCTTCCTGCTGTATCGCACCTACCATGGCTGCGCCATGCCGGTGCAAACCCAGATGGCCAGCATCGCCGCCTGGCAGGACGAAGCCCATGTGCGGGCCAACCGCGACCAGTACCGGGCCAAGTACGACGCTGTGCTGGACATTCTTCAGCCGGTGATGGACGTGCAACGCCCCGATGGCAGCTTCTACCTGTGGGCAAAGGTGCCCGGTGATGATGCCGCGTTCACCCGCGACCTGTTTGCGTCCCAGCATGTGACGGTGGTCCCGGGTTCGTACCTGTCCCGCGAGGTACATGGCGTAAACCCGGGCGCAGGGCGTGTACGCATGGCGCTGGTAGCGCCGCTGGCAGAATGTATCGAGGCGGCTGAGCGGATTCGGGCTTTCCTTACGGCGTAAAAAGGCGGTGCATAGTTGAGGCATGCACGGGCACCCCATGATCGAGACTCAAGCGCTCAGATCAGGAGAACCTCGCATGCTTCCACTGCCCTTTTGCCGCTGCCGTACCGATAAAGACCCGCAGCTTTCCTATGAGAACGCCATCGCCATCAACCCGCTGAACGCCTTGGCCAGCGCCTCGTCCGCTCGCCGTAAAAAACGCTCGGTTGCCGAACACGGCAAGCTTTGGCCGACAGGCAGCACACTCAATATCGCGTTTCTGGGCGCACCGGCGCCCGAGCTCAGGGAAGCCATTATTGATGTCGCGGTCGGTTGGCTGGCCTACGGCAACCTTCGCTTCCGCTTCATGAAGAACAACGCCCCTGAAGCAGATATCACCATCCTGACCACCCACGAAAGAGGGCCGATCAACGAATGTTCGATCGGCACCGACTGCCTGCTGGACCGACCTGCCGAGTCAATGGTGCTGACGGTCAGGCCGGATAATGGCGAATACTTCACCAATACCGTTTTGCATGAGTTTGGTCATGCCTTGGGCGCACAGCATGAGCACCAGCATCCGGATGCCCGAATCCCCTGGAACAGGCAGCGCTTGCTGGAACTGCACACAGGGGCAGGTGGCTGGACTGAGCAGGATGTCGATGAACAGTATTTCAACCCATTGGAGATCTCAGGTTTATTGATGACTGACTATGACCCCCTGTCCGTCATGCACTACCCGGTTTCCCCGGCACTCACTGACGGCTTGTTCGAGATACCGCTCAATACCGAGCTGAGCGAGAAAGACAAAACCTTCATGCGCCTTGCCTACCCGTATTGAACATGGGGTAACCGGGCTGCACTCAGCGCTAACTATCTACCGCCGCATAGCCACCCAAGGCCCGCACCATGGTGCTTTCTTCACAGGAGACATCCACCATGGTCACTTCCAGACTCCCTCAGCGCCTGGACCAACTGTCGCCCGCTCAGTCCAGGGCTCTCGCCTTCAAAGAAAGCCCGCGGAATCTGCGGTCGGGCAGCCTTCTCACCCGCTCCATGGGCCCCACCGGCAAACTGTGGCAGCCAGGCCGACTGCTCAGGGTGTCATTCGTGAGTAACGGCCGCGAGGCGCTCAAAGCCCGCATCTACGAACTGGGCCGTTCCTGGATCGACCTGTCGGGCGCCAACCTGCTCATGGAGCGGGTCGAAGATAATGACCAGAGCGCCGAGATCAGGATTTGCTGTGCCCCCGAGGCCTACCTGAACGGTACGCACTTGGGCACCAATATCCTCGAGAGTGGCTCGCCCAACCTGATGTTGTGCTTCGAACCCGGTGAAGAGCTGTTCGAATTCACGGTGCTGCACGAATTCGGCCATATCTTCGGCCTGGACCACGAACATCAGCACCCGGAAGCCGACATCCCATGGAATGACCGGGCCATGCAGTACTACGCCAGAGAGTTGGGCGGGGCAAGCGAAGAAGAAGTTCGCAAGCAGGTGTTCAACAAACGCCCGTCCGCCGACCTCGTCAACATTGGCTACGATCCCCATTCGGTGATGCACTACCCGGTAGAACCCTTCCTGACCACCAACGGCTGGCGGGTGGGCATCAACGCCGAACTGAGTGAAAAGGACCTTTCATTCATGCGTGAAGCCTACCCACACTGACTCGTACGGCTATCGAACGTGCCCCAGGTTCGCCTCGCTCATGTCCAGCTCGCCCAGCACCTGGCGCACGACCTCATCACCTACCAGGTGCTGGCGATGCAGACTATACAGTTCAAGCCGCTGGGCGCGCAGTGCGCGCAAGCGCAACCGCCGCTCCAGCTGATCCATCTGCTCGGCCAGCGCCTTGGCTTCGGCGCTGTCGTTGTAGCTGTCCAGTTCATCACGGTATTCGGCCATCAGCCGGGCCTTGAGCTCCGTCGCCAAGGTGGCCTGGGCGGCGTCCTGGGGTGCACTGCTGTCAATGACCTCTTCTGCTTCCAAGGCGTGGATCGCGGCCTCGGCGGTGCGGCGCCAGGCCTCCTGCACCTCTTGATGCAAACGCTCGTCCGGGCTCTTGGTCACGCCGCGCAGCAACAGGGGCAGCGCGATGCAGGCACTGATCAGTGACAGCAAAATGACACCCGCGGCAATGAAGATCAGCAGGTCCCGCTCAGGGAATGCCTTGCCTGCCCCCATCAGCAGCGGGATGGACATGACGCCGGCCAGGGTCACCGCACCCCGCACGCCGCCCACCGTAAGCAGCCAGCAGGACCGCGCGGTGGGCATCAGCACCAGTGCCGGCTTGCCACGCCAGTGGCGGATAACGCCGATCGCGCGCCAGATACTCTGCACCCAGATGAACCGTAGCAGAATCAGCGCGGCAAAGATCGCCACCACGTCCAGGCAGCGCCAGGCCAGGGTCGGCCACAGGGTAGCTTCGTGGCTGACCACCGCCTTTATGATGTCCGGTAATTGCAGGCCCAGCAGCAGGAAAATAAGGCCATTGAAGGCGAACTCCAGCAGCGACCAGACACTGCGGTTGAGCAGGCGGGTGGTGGTTTGGCGAGGCAGCAGGTCCAGCCAGCTCTGCATCATGCCTGCCGCCACAGCCGACAGGATGCCCGACACCCCCAGGCGCTCTGCCAGAACGTAGGCCGCGAAAGGCAACAGCAGCATGAACACCACATGGGTGGCAGGGTCGTCCCAGCCACGGGCGATCATCCAGGCGCGCAAGCGGCCGACCAGCCAGCTGAGGGCCACCCCCACTGCCAGCCCGCCCAGGGCCACCAATACGAAGCTGAAGCTGGCGTCTGCCAGCGAGAACACACCGGTAATCGCCGCTGCCAGGGCGAATTTGAAGGTCACCAGGCCTGAGGCATCGTTCATCAGCGCCTCGCCCTGCAACATGTGCATCAGCGGGGTGGGCAAGCGGTCCTGGGTGATGGCTGAAACAGCCACGGCGTCGGTCGGCGAAAGCACCGCCGCCAGGGCGAACGCTACTGCCAGCGGGATACTCGGCAGCAGCCAGTGGATGAAGTAACCCGCCCCGACCACGGTGAACAACACCAGCCCGACGGCCAGCGCTACCACCGGCCCGCGCATGCGCCACAGTTCACGCTTGGGGATGCGCCAGCCATCGGCGAACAGCAGCGGCGGCAAGAACAGGAACAGAAACAGTTCTGGGTCCAGCGCCACGTGCAGGCCAAGGGTGGGCCAGGCCAGCAAGGCACCGGCCGCGATCTGCACCAGTGGCAGGGGGAGTGGAACCATGCGGCCGACCAGCTTCGACACACTGACCAGTGTCAGCAGAATGAGGACGGTATAAGCGGACTGCATCCGTTCGGGTTTCCTTTTGAGCAGTAACGGCGACAAAAGGCGAAACATCGCCTTTGAAACAATATGTTAGCGGCCTCCTGAATGGCAAAACCGCTGCACCATGGTCGTAAAAGACCATTGAATATGTAACATGATGATGCTTCGGTGACAGCAGGGTCGATTCGTTCCCCAGGATTACAGCGGGTGCAGCCAGCGCTGCCCAGCCCCATCACGTCCCCACCCGTGGCACTTGTAGAACCGTTCCCGCATAATCCCGTGGTTAACATGATAAACGGAGAGGTTGGGGTAGCCTGTGACCCCAATGTGCACAATGACCTACACGCTCTATGGCATCAAAGCCTGGGACGCGCTAGTAAAGTTGTGAAACTCCAATAGAATCAATGCCTTGAGCCAATTTCGGCGCCTTTCAATGGCGCCGTTTTTGTTCGTTTCAGCCCCAATAGAATCAGGCGTTTACGGATGTATTTTGGGGAAGATTTACGCAACGATATCCTTCCGCGGCGTCCTGCCGACAACGATCCGTCCTGGATCCGGCTCCCTAAATCTTTCATGTTGAAACAACCCGATGTGCCAGGCCTCCTCGTGCTCGAGAAGCCCCCACTCCCTCGCCGCCTCAGCCAGCTCAAGCATGTCGGACAGATCAGCAGCATCGATTTCGCGACGGCGGTGCGCTGCGTACGCCATCTCGGCAAGCACGGCTGCGCGCCCGTCAGGGTCACTGACAAGCGCGTATCTGTCGTTCAGCTCGGCTACCCAGGCTGGTGGAAGATCATCGGTCATGGCACACCAGTACTGTATATTTGACCAGTATGGTATGGCGAGGAAGGCGCCCGGGCAACTGCCGGTCAGCGGCAAGCACCCGCTGCGGCTTCGAGCAGTCGTTCGTAACCAATGCGTTGTCGTCGCTCAGCCAGCAATGCCCGGACCTTCACCTCCAGGCTGTCGCTTTTGCGCAGGCCGGCAGTTGACTAGGCCGGAACCGCCACCTAAGGCGCGCGGCGAGACGATCGCATGGGATGGTCACGCTATTCTTTCGGCGTAGAATAAGGATAAAGTACAAAAGGGCGAATACTTTATATCGATACAGTATTGCGCCTCAATAGTACCTCACCGATAACGGGGGCCGTATGCCTTACTGCAGCAATTTCGATGAATGAATCAAATATTATAAAATAGGCTGCCTTACCAAGTTCTCAACATATTTATCACCACCTGAATTAAACATTCCGTTACACCATCGCGCATAAGCCTCAATCGACCAGGAAATATATTCAAAATGAGCGGCGAGTGATATTTTGGGCTGCTTGCCAGCCAGCATTTTAACCGCAGGATACCCACAAGCTGTAAATTCAAAATCTCTATCTGAATATGCATTGTTATGAACATAACAATTTCTTAACTCGATCAGCCCACTCCAACCATTGAAATCATCCTCTGAAATTATTTCCAATCGATAGCTTTGCTCAAATATATAACTCAAGTACGTCCTACCCCGACCCTTATTAGGAACAGGACTAAGCTCAACCAATATGGCTGCTTTCGAACAAAACTCGAATCCAGAAAGGGCAGCGATTAATTGAGAAATTAAGATCTCGGAAAGTCGCCTCCAGTTCTCAGAAATTACAACCTCTCTAGAAACCTCCGATGGCACTTCCCTTGCCCTGCCCCAGTCATGCCAATAATACGTAAAAATCTCGTGCGACATAATATTTCGATTGCACGCCATATTGAAGGCACTTATAGGCACCGAATCTGTTTGAAACCCAAAAGATTTCACATACGAAGCATTCAGCTCGACTAAACGCTGATGAAGCTCCAGTTGCTTAACCAGGACCTCTTCCATGACGTTTTCTCTTTTCGGAAAAAACAATACTTATACACAAAACGAAAAGGGAAACCAAAAGTCCCTCACCTTTTGCGTGGAGCAATCAAGGCATCGTACTCGCGCTCACACTGCCGGCCTGCGATTCTGGCCTGATCAAGGTTTTTCGCCAGCTCTCGATTCGTTGCGACAGACCGGCTGAGCAGGTCGGAGAGCACCATGGCGGCGCGGGTGGCTGTCTGGCTTCGGGCGACAGCGGCGGTATCCGGGCCGGGGCAACTGACGGCGGCGGCGAACTGGTCGGCGTCATGCTGCAGCCGCTGACCAGCAGCATCGGCGCCAGCAGCACCAGCATCAGCCACCTGGTGTTGTTCGTGTGCATGAGCTCTCGCCTCCTCCTGCGCCTGGGCGCGTCGTTCTTCTTCCTGCCTGGCTCCGCGTTCGCCGATGACTTCAGCAAGACGGTCGCCGCTATCGCGCTGGGCCGCGGTTTGGCCGGCCTGTGCCTTCTCGACGCTTCGGCCGTGTTCGTAGGCACCCCAGTGGCTGGACACCAAGACCAAGCCAGCCGCTAAGCCAACCCAGGGACTCATGCCAACGCCCGCCGCACGCCTTCGTCGATCACCTCGGCCTTGTAGGGGTTGCCACCGTTCTCGTGCACGATGATGCCCACCACCAGTTCACGCAGGATCTGCGGCTTGGAGATGTCTATCGAGTCACGCACGCCGACACCCAGGCGCTTGGCGATGGCCTGGGCGTAGGCATTGGTGTCGTTCTCGCTTGCAGGCGCCCAGCGGCTGATGAATTCGAGCGGGGTATCGATACCGGGCCGGCCCACCCCGGGCATGCCATCCTTGCCCCGGTAGTTGAGCAGCAGCTTACCCAGGGCACGGATGCCGTTCTCTGGCTGGTCAAAGCGGGCAAAGCGCGGCTTGGCTACTCCCACCTCCAGACCGAGCTGGCCCTGCCAGGCGTTGCGAGGGTTGTAATCGATGTTCCCTGGGTTGTTATTGCGGACACCGCGAGGTGTGGTCATAGGTTTTCTCCAGGCGTAAAAAAGCCCGCGCATGGCGGGCCGAGTTGGGTGCGGCGGATCAGGCCGGGCGGGCGCGCATCGCCACGTAATCTGCAAGCGCGGCCTGCAGCGCGGCATCGGCTGCAGTGTTGATGTCGAACAGAGCCACGAAGTCCAGCAGGCCCAAGAATGGGAACCTGCTCAGGTCAGACAGCTTGAAGGTGACCGTGCCAGCTGCTGTACCAGGGGAAGTTTTATTGGTGCTCCCAGTCCCGGGGATGTTCAGGTAGTTGACCTTTGCTGATGCATCATGCCGTGCAATCACTGGCTGAAACACGCTCTCAGACGCGACGTTCTGGTAAACAGTGTCCGTCGCCTCGAAGAACGCAGCAGCAGACGCAGCGTTATTTTTGCGGCTGAAGATACCGGCAGTCTTGGTCATGTCCGCTTCTAGAATGTCGCCGCAGACATTCATTATCGAGCCATAGGTATCTGGCTTGAAGACCGCAACCATGGTGTACGCCTTGCCCAGGTCCAGTGCGTAGCCGGTCAGCCGGTACTCGGTGGCCGCGGTGAAGCGGGCTGCCTTGCCGCCACTGATCGTGTTATCCACCAGGCGCGCCGGTGTGCCGCCTGCGGCAACCAGCGGCAGGCCTCCCGCCTTCCAGTTGGCAAAGGACTGGATGGCGCCATCGGCGTCGTACACGATGGCATCGGCGCCATCGAGACGCCAGGCGCCGATGCAGTTCGCATGGTTGGCGATCAGCGCCTGGAAGTCGCGGATGCGTGGCAGGGAGGGGTTGCCGAAGCTCACGCCCTCGAGTTTTACAGATTTCCCATACAACATGTGATCACCTCAAAGGAAGCAGCTGGCCAGGGCCTCGCCCTGCTTTCGGTACTCGTAGGGGCCTGGGTGGTTGGCAAAGTTGGCACGGACCAGCGAATAGTCGGAGAGTCCGAGGTAGCCCCGGTTCTTGCCCATGTAGAACAGTTCGTTTGGCATGAAGGCCACGTCGAGGCGGTCGGCGCATTCGCGCAGCCGACGCTGCACCAAGTGCCAGCTTTCATCGGTGAACGATGCGCTGTATGGGCCAACCTGGTGTGGGCCCACCACGATCACGTCAGCGCCGGCGGCCTTGATGGCCAGCACGATCTGCTCGATGTCGTTGACGTAGGTCAAATCCGTCCGGTCGTTCATACCGAACGCCAGGATAACGAGGTCGGGAGTTCGAAAGCCTGCTGGGTTGAGCATGGCCGCAAGCCGCGTAGGGTTGCGCCCACCCTGCCCTGCGGTTCCAGCCGTGGTGGTGGCGATACCTTGGTTGAGGTAGATCACCTCCTTGGCACCCGGCACGCGGTCGGCAGCGAAGGTGTAGCCATAGCCGGACACGATCTTGTCGATCACTGACCAGTTCGGAGAGGTCTTGTACCGTTCCTCACCGTTTACCGTGACCTTGCCGACGGTAGCCAGGTAGGTGTCGCGGAAGTCTGATTCGAAGGCGGACATCAGGTAGTCACCCTGGAATGCCAGGGTGTCGACACCGGCCCGGTTCGGCGCATAGGCCGCATCCGTCCCGCGCGCACCGCCGAGTGCCGTGTTGCTGTCACCGTAGCCAGTAACGATTACGCCCTCGCCCCGATTGAGCTTGCACAGGAATCGACGCAGCCGGTAGCGGTTGGACTCGATCAGCCTGGCCATCTCGCCCGACGTTGCCCGGTTGCGCACGCCACGCCAGCCGCTGATATCGATCAGGTCCTTGATCGCGCCGCCCACCACGTAGGCCATATACAACCCGATGTCACCCTGCTGCAGCTTGGGCCGGTAAGCGTCCTCCTGGGCAGTGATGCGCCGCTCGGTACCCTGGCGAACCACCACGTTTCGGGTCAGGTCGTTGTAGGCGATCAGGTCGTACCGCTCCTTGTGGCCCACGAAATTCACCGTCACCGAGAGCGCCGCGCCAGAAGACACGCGCACCAGTTTGCCGTTCTCGGTGTAGGCGTAATCGACGCCTGCGACAAGTTCCTTGTTGTCAGCCTGGTTGATGACCGAAACGATCTGCACGCTGGAATAACCGAGCCACTTCGCTGCATCAACTTTCAAGAACTCAGTGATAGGCATCGACACTGGCACGATGTAGGCCAGCAAATAATCGGTCACCTTTTCCGTCACGTCCGTCGCAGCGGCCAGGGTGACCGCATTCAATGCGAAGTTCTTGTCACCCGTTCGAATCAGGCTTCTCCCCAGCGTCACTGTGAGTCCGCTGACACTGGCGCCGCGCACAACGTAGGACGATACCGCAGATACAGACTCTGGAGACGGCGCGGCGATGAACTCTCCGTAGGCGTTGACGCCGTAGCCGACGAAGCCGTTCTTATCGACGACGCCATCAACGATAGTTCCGGTGTCCTCGATTGGTGTAACTCGTGGCGTGGACGTTTGCAGAACTTCAATCTGCTCAGATGCCCCGGCGCCATAAAACGTGCCATCTGGTCGCACACCAAACGATACGAAGCCCTTTTCATCTGTCACTGAGAATGAAAAGTCATCATCATTCACATTTCTTGCAGGCAGCGTCGAGCCGTAGACATCCACCAAGGCAGAAACCTTCTTTGCGCTGAGTGCGGCATCTTCAGCATTCGCCTTGGTGGCGGCGCTCTCCTTCTCCACTGCCTGGGCCATCCCCTGAACCTGCGTCAGGCTTGCCTCTACAGACGCGGCGCTCTCGGCTGTGAACTGCTCGGATAACCCAGCAGCCACTTGGCTGTTGGCTGCGGCCTGCTGGCTTAAAGCCGCCGCCTGGCCGCTTGCAACGGCCTTCCCGGCAGCCTCAGAGGCCAGGTTCTTGGCCTCCTCGACAGTGGCGCTTGCGATTACCACCTCGCTGCGAGCCTGCTCAATCACCTGCGCACTGGCAGAAACTTGCTCTGCCTTCGTCACTACGGTGTCGACCTGCGACTTGACTTGGCTGGCGTTCGAATCGACCTGAGCAGCCAGGGTTTTCACGTCGGCCAAATCGCCCTTCGTGGCCTCCCGGGCCTCTTGCACTTGGCCCAACATCTGCACCGCTGCGTCGATCTCAGGCCCCGTATGGGCGCTCTCATAAGCCATGGGTTTTTCTCCAGGCATAAAAAAAGCCGTCTCAGGACGGCTTGGTAAAGGGATGTGTTCAGGACGCGGACAAGATCAGGTTGCGCTCGTCTCCAGACAGCGCATCGACGGAAATACCTGTAATTGACCTGGGAAAGTCAACGTTCGCCGAGCTGACGTGCAGTGCCGGCGACAGCAGGCGGTTCTGTCGCACAGCCGGAACGGCACCCGACATGCTGACAGCCCAATCCCTCGTGGCCCTGGGTGTCAGGCCGATGCATAGCAGAAGCTCGTTCTGCAGGCGTGTGGTGATGTTGGTTGGCACAGCCGGCGATGTGTGCGCCTTGAGGCTGACGCTAGTCCAGCCGGGAGCGCGGAAGGCCAGTACGCAGACGAACAGCGGATTGTTCCCGCCCCTCGACCACTTAGGCGCCAATAGGCCCGACGAATACCTGGCCGTGCACAGATAGTCTTGCGTGCCCGCGGCCCAGTGCTGCCATCCGGATGTAGCCATCGCCGTGCCAACACCCTCGTTGCGGGGCGACATGACGGCGATGATCAGGTCCCCCGGCTCGACGCCAGGGGGAAAGGTGCCCTCTACCGGCGCGGAACCACTTGCCAGCAGCTCAGTGCTGCCTATGAACTCCCAGCTCGACCAGGGCCCCGGCAAGGAGCCGCCCATCAACGCGGCCTCGATCATGATCGAGCCCCCACCGAGCCGACCCAGCCGTCGCTCACCCAGATGAGAATGACCGTGGTCCAGGTATTGCCCAGCACCGGCACCTGGCTATTGTTCCAGAGAATGCCATCTGGCCAGGTGATATCGGCTTTGCCGGTGATATGCAGCACAACAGTCTTGGCCCGGTTTGCCGCAGGCGGGTTGGAGAAGGAGAGTACACGCGGCTCGCTGGCGTTAATCTTGAACACATTGCTGGCGCGGAGATTGAGGACTGAGGCAGTGGCCACCACGTCCAGGTCGTAGCAACGTAAGCTTCCAGTGTACTCCACGCCTGTTCCGTCGGGCCTGGCCACCAGCGGCAGGCCGCCCTTATCCGCTATGGCTGGAAGCCCGGCAGAGGCCTGGGCGGCAGCGGCAGCGGACTGGGCCGTGTCGCGGAACCCCTTGGCATTATCCGCCTGTGCCTTCGATGCAGCAGACTGCATCGCTGCCGCTTGTGCGCTTTGTGAGGCGCTCAACGCTTTCTGGTTGGCCAGCTCGACCTGCGCCGCACCATTGCGCGAGGCAAGCTGTGCACTTTCGGCGGCGGCCTCGGCCTGCTCGCCGACGTAATCAACCACCTTGTTGAGCTGGTCGCCAAACTGCGGCAGTGCCCCGATGAAGTTGTCGGCCTGCGTAGCGAAGGTCCCAGCCGAGTTTTGCCGGCTTGGCGCCTCGGGTAGCGGGGTAATAGTGGGTGTTGCCATCAGATGAGTCCTTCGACAGAAATTGAGCAGTCCGACGCTGTCGGGCCGCTGATGACTAGGTTGAATTCCTTGTAGTAGCCGTAAAGGATGGTCGACTGATAGCTGGCCTCACCGATCCATACCAGCGGCTTAGCCCGGTATTTGCTTAGCAGGCGCTGCACTTGCGAAACCATACCGGTGGGCACCATCACGTCGAACTCAGCACGCTTGGAGTAATCACGCTCGACGATGACGGTGTTACCGAAGTCATCCCGCTCCTTGCGGCTATAGTCGATGATCCCTACGGAGGTGCCATAAAGCGCCTCGCCGAGAACTGCCGCCTTCCCCAGGATGAGTGCGCCGAGCCGGGCCACGCCCGCAGGCTTGGCCACCTGGATCTCGATTGAGCCGTAACTACCCACCGGAACATCCAGCAGCACGAAGTCTTCGTTCACCTCGACCGGCGAGAAAAAGTAGTCGTACCAGTCGTTGATCCCATCGGTGGACACCGGTGAGACATTCGACTGGTACACAATCCCCTGGTAGGGGTCGACGACTTGCACATAGATCGAAGCGGCGTCCAAGCCGAAGAAGGCCAGTGAATCAACCGCTCGCCCGGGCGCGATGGTCAGCGAGATGCTTTCAGGGTTGGTGGTGGCCGTGCCGATCTTGTCATCAAACATGCGCCATCGATTTGTCGGCCCCAGATCCAACCAGGTCGGTGGATCCGTAGCTTTGCCGGCCGGACTTTTGTTGCTGTTGGCCACCAGCGCCTCATAGTTGCGGTGCTCCAGCATCACGGTATCGCCGACTGCATAGGACTTGGTCGACACCCACAGAGGGTGATCGGCCTCTGGGACATTGGTCAGCATCGACGCGACCTGGAAAGCCTGCCCAACCTGAACCACCAAGGGCTCAGAGCTGGGCTCGACAAGAAACGCCTCCATCACCGCCATGCTCGGGGTGATATCGACGGGCTCAATGATCCTCACGGATACAGCTCCTGTTCCAGTTTCTGCGGTAGAAGATCAGTGTTCTTGGCGGCTTTCTGGGTGTACTTGGCGATGGCGAACAAAGCGGACTTGAGCTCGGCGCGCAGCTCGCGAACCTCCGCAGCTGTGGCCTCACCCTGCCCGCCCGTGAGCATCGCCGCCGTCTGGCCGGCGTTGTAGATCCGGCTGGGCCCGGTCACCTCCAGCTCAGGCCCGCGCTCACCAACCAGGCGCAGACCACCGCCGAAGGTGCCACCACTCGCGAAACCAGGGATCCTGATGGTTTCACCATTGGCCTTGCCTGATATCGCAATCGCTTCGGCTAGCTTGTCGTAGGTCAAGGACCCGTTGGCCAAAGCTGCGCCCCAGCTCGCAAGCCCATTACCGTCGAGATCCCTCCCAAGCACGGTTTGATACACCGCACGCAACAGCGCCACGTTATTGTCACTGGTGTTTTGCCTGGCAGCATCGTCAGCCTTGATCGACAACGAAGCCGTGATGGCTTGGCTGAGGGTTTGAACCGCGGTGGCCACTGACACGATTGAGTTGTCCACGCCATTGAGCGCATCGATCTGCGCCTGGGCGAGCGTGAGCTGTGCATCGTATTGCGCGATCTGCAGGTCATAGGACTTCTTGGCCTGTTCGATCCGGATCTGCAAGCTCTGAACAGACTGCTCGGCTGCGGTCAGCTGCTTTCCATTTGCAGCTTCAAGCTGGCTGACGATATTGGCCGTTCGGCCTTGATCACGGCTGTATGCCTCAAGCGATGCGTAGGCGTTGGTGTTGTTCTGGCTGACGACACTGAGCGCATCCTCAAGCCCTGTGACGCCTGTCAGAGACTTGCCCGCCCGCACCGTGGCCATAGCGCTGTTGAGCGTGGCCAGGGCCTGCGCCCTGAGCATCTTCACAGCGTCGTCTGAATCCCCTCGCAGGGCCTTCATGGCGTTACCAAGGCTGGTACTCACCGACGTCAGGTCGCTGACATTCTTCTGCGCCGTCTGCGACATGTCGTTGAGCGAGGCAGTCTGGGCGTTGTAGGCCTCGGTCAGCGCGGTCTTCTGTGCGTTGACGGCACGTTGTACCGAACCCAGCGCGGCCGTTACGTTGCTTTCGAGTGTGGCAGCGACCCTCGCAGCAGCCTCCTGCACCGCTTGGGCAGCTGACGCAGCCCTCGCCTCTAGAATGTCGTAGGCCTGTGCGGCATTGCCCGCCGCACCGATCAGCGTCAGGTACATCTGCTGACCGGTGTCGGTGGTGAGGTCCAGCGACTCGACCACCTTGCGATAGGCATCGCGGGTCTCGGGCAGCACAACGTTCATATCCTTGAACTGCTGCCGTACCGCTGACAGCGTCTTGTCGGCGCGCTCGGTCTCGCTGAAGAACGCCTCGAAGTAACCGTTCAGGCTCTCGGTGTAAGCCTCCATGCCGCCGGCTGCGGTGACCAGGGCGTTGGCCAGGCCCATGGAGTGCGGCGATAGCTTGAGCATGGCCACATCGATAAGATCCAGCGACTTGTTGAAGCTCTCGAACGTGGCAATACGCTGCCCAAGCTCGGCGAAGCTGTAGCCAAAACCGCCAACACCTTTATCCAGGTAGGCGACCATCTGATCAGCAAACCCGCTGAACAGGTCATTGATCGCCGCCTGGATTTGCTCCTGGGTTTGACCCTTGGTGGATATCTGCTTGCGGGCAATACTCAGGCCAGCAAAAGCGCCCTCCCCCACAGATACGCCGATGCGCTCAAGCAGGTCCACCACGCTGTCTTGGGTTTCGCTGTAGGTCTGCTCCAGTGCGGCCTGGAATTCAGGATTGAGCGCCGAGTAACGCGTGCGCTTTTTGCCAGAACTGAACAGCCCACCCTTTTTCTTCTGGTAGATGTACTCCCAACCCTGGAAGTCTCCGTTGTTGACGCCCAGCTCAAAACCGCCATCCTTGGTTTGCCACTTGCCGCCGAACAGCGCGGAGCTGACTTTACCCAGGACCGCAGAGGCCAGAGTCGAGCCAGTGAGCATGGCTGCCATCTTGCCGCCCACCAGTTTGGACGCAATCTTGTCGGTCAGGCCCAGGCTGGCCATCATGGTTTTCGCGAGGGGGTCGTATTTGATCAGGTCGAGATTCGTGACCTCGCTTGTTTTGAACCTCACGCCCTGGTCGTACAGCTTGCCGCTCTGGTAGGCGCCCGTTATGGCCGCCACCACCCATCCCACGGGGTTGGAAGCCATGGCCGCCAATTGCCCCATGAGACCGGTGCTCACGCCCGCTGCAGCGCCGCCGGCGGCCGCAGTGCCAGCATATGCCGCTCCCCCAACGCCAATGCTGCTGCCCACGGTAGCCGCGCCTTGGGCCACCGCCCCCTGAAGCGCTGCTGAGGTAGCTGCGTTTGCGGCGATCTGCGAGCTGGTAGAGCCCAGGATCGAGCTGACCACGCTGCTGAACCCACTGGACAGACTGCTGGTCAGTCCGCTGAACAGGTTGGCGTAATAGCTGTAGCCGCCATTGATGGCTCCACTCAGTCCGCCAGACGCCCAGCCAGAAGCAACGCTTGAGCCAACCCCGGTGATAGCGCTGTAGACCTTGTAGAGCATGTTGCCGGTGCTGGCCAGCGAGCTGAGCTGCCCGGTGCCGCCACCACTCGAACCATTACCGAGCAGCTTGCCCCAAACCGAGGAAAGGCCCTGGCCATTGTCGGTACCGGTCAACCAGTTGCTGATCGATGCCAAAAGAGGCTTGGTGGTCAGCATGTGGATGATTTCGCCCAGGGTCTGCTTGAAACCCTTGATCAGATCGCCCCACAGGGTGCTCGCCCCGCTGCCGATGTTGGACCAGGCGTTGGCGAAAGCCTGGTCCACCCGGTCAATGGCGCCCTCGGTCATCTGACCCCACAGCGTCGACTTGCTGCGGTTGATCTCATACTCGTTGCCCAGCTTGGCGATGGCCTCCTGATACTCGGCCGTGCGGCCGGTATTGAGCTTCATCGCAGCTTCGAGCGATGCCAGGTCCTCGGTGTAATCACGAAGCAGCTTCTGCTCAGGCTTGAGCCGATCCAGGATCGAATTGGCCGACGAGGCTTGCCGGACCAGCTCAAGCGCCTGTTGCTGCGCCCGCGTGGACTTCACCAGCGCCTCGTATTCAGCGCTCGACTGGGCGATATCCTTGCCTGCCAATGCCACCTTCAGCGCCTTCTGCACGTTGTACTCGGCCAGCGCATCCGCGCCCTGCAGCGTGGCCTTGGCCAAGGCGGTCTGGTCGGTCGCTTCCTGCTGCAGGTCAAACGCCTGCTTGCTCACCGTCAGCCGGTCCTCGGCAGCCATCTGCCTGGTGATTGCGGCGGTGACAGCATCGCGCGCACCCGCCCCGGACTTCAGCAGTGCCTCCTCCACCTTCTGCTTGAGGGTGAACTCACGGGAGCGATCATTGCCCGCCAGGTAAGCGGCCGCCAGTCCCTCAGCCGAGGCTATAGCGATGTCCGCCTGAACTTTCAAATCGGATAAGGCTTTGGCTTGGTTTTTGGCCTGGGTAGCTGCCTCCTTGGCAGCGCCAGTCGCCCCCTTGGTGGCCTTGGTGGCTGCATCATCCGCCGCCTTCTGGGCATCCTTGGCTGCAGCAGCAGACCGGATCGCGACGACCATTTCGTCAGTAAGCAGCTTGTTTTCAGCGATGAACCGATTGGCTGCCTGCAGCGCGGTTTTATCCTGGGCGGTTGCCAGTTGCTTCTGCAACTGCTCCAGATACTTCTGTCCCTCTCCGGCAGCCGATGCCTTGGCAGCCGCATTCTCGCGCTCCGCCCGGGTGTTGTCATCGGTGGCACCAGTCAGCTCGTCGAGCGCTTGCTTCTGGTTTTGCAGCAGCGCGCTCAGTTCGGTGACCGGCTGCTGGCTTGACTCAAGCGCCTGCGCCATGTCTTCCGTGACACCCGGCATCAGGCGAAGCTGATCAGCAACCGCTTTCCAGTCGACCGTGATGCCGGCAGCCTGATCTTTGGATGCTTTCCGTACCAGGTCCAGTGTCGCCTGCATGTCAGCCGGTAGGCCGACGAGCCCCGCCATCATCCCGTCAGCGCCCGCGGCGCCCATGTTGCGCAGGTCGGACTCAAACTTGTCAGCCATCGCCCCAGACATCTGGGTCAGCTTGTCCTGGGTGTCTGCAATTGTTGCCTGAAGCTCACGCAGGGTGACGGACTGCGTCGCCCTGTTGAGCTTGTTGAAACGCTCAGCGAGCTTGTCTATTGGATCAGCTAAATCGCCAAGCTTCTTCTCGAGAGTACTAGTGTTGTCCCGCAGGGTTAGGAAAGCGGTCGCGGCACCCACCGCCAACATCGCGATCCCTGCAGGACCGCCCAGCAGCCCGAGTAGGTTGCGGCCAGTGCCAGCAAGTCCAGCCTGAGCTTCTCTGAGCGCGGCCGTCGCCCTTGCCTCGGCCATTCTGGCCTCTGCCAGTTGAAGCGCCAGCTGCTTCTCAACCGCCATGCCGCTAATTCTGGTCTTCGATGCGGCCAGTTCTTTCTCAGCGAGGAAAACAGCAGTTTGCGCTTTTCGCTGATCAGCTTCTGCTGCAAGCACTGCTGCAGCAGCCTGGGCCCGCCGCGCCGCTGCGTCCTCGATCGAGGCTTTAGTGGCCAGCACCGCGCCGGCGGCCGAGACCGTTAGGGATCTCGCATAAACGGCCAACGCACCAGCCGCGGCGACCCCGGCAATCTCAGTGATAGTCCCGAAGTTATCGGCCAGCACCGATATCCCGGACGCGAGCACTCCAGTGAGATCAGTTGATTCATTCAGCTGGCCCACGTAGACGGTGAAAGCGTTGTTCAGCGCCGTCAGGGCATCGCGGACGGCAACGCCCATGCTGTCAGCCAGCAGGCCGTTTGCAGCAGCGCTTTTCTGTAGACCCTCAGTGAGGATGTCGAGGCTGAGCTTTCCTTGCGCCCCAAAGCTTCGGATCTCTTCGGCACTTTTGCCAGTGGCCTCAGCGATGGTTTCCACCACGGTCGGCATGGCCGCGAGAATGGACTGCCAGCCGTCCGCATCGAGCTTCCCGGTCTGCAGTGCTTTGGAATATGCATCAATGGCTGAGCTGGCTTTATCGACAGAAGCCGAGTTGGTCACCAACAGGTAGCTGAAACTATCCATGACGTCCATGGACTCATCAGCGCTGAGCCCCATCGAGCGCAAGCTATCCGCTGTGCGGATGTAAAGTTCCTGAGCCTCCTCCAGCGGCCGGTAGGTTCGGTTAGCCGTGGCAAGCAGGCGATCTTGGACAGCGTTGTACTCGCCGAAGCTCTTGGTAGCCAGGCCGATACGATCCGACATCTGGGAGTAGGAGTCGGCCGCCTTGAGGATCGAGCCTACAGAAACAGCCCCAACAGCTGCTGCCAGGACGCTCTTCAGCAGTCCGCTGGCGTTTTGGGCGCTGGCACCTACTCGATCAAATGCATCGTCTACACGCGCAAGGCTTGAATCCATCCGCCTGGACGTTGAAGCAACCGCCGACTCACCCCGCGCGATCTCCTGACGGAGTTGAGCCGTGGTAGCCTCAATGCGTACCAGCATGCCTTGAACGTCGGTATCAGCCATTCTTTTCTCCTGACGAAAAAAAGCCCGCAACGCGGCGGGCTTGTTTGTACACGCCAGCTTTGGCGGGTCTAGACTTCTGATAGTTGTGGTCGGTGCCCACAAGACGGGCATCGCCTGGAGGAAATAGGCATTTCCATCTGACATTTGCCGCAAGATTTTCTAGCGCCGGCGTCACCCCATGACTCATCCGAAAATGAGTCGGAAGCCTCAAACGCTTCTAACCTAGTTTTTTCCTTCTCACGGAATGCTCTATTGGCCTGCTCTATCTTTGCGTCAGTTCTTCGACTAGATAGCCATCCTCTGATTGATGGCCACATGACGCAGGCGATCATAATTACAAGAGCGATCCCGCCCGTTATGATGACCACCAGCCCATAAGCAGCTGCTCCGGCCGTTAAAATCCAGAAAAGACCAGGCACAAATACAAGTGCGATAATCGCCAGAAGAATACCCATCAATAGCTTCATGCCAGCCTCCATGCAAAGCTTGGCAATCTATCATCATCCAAGCCTATGCTGCCTTAGCTTTTAGCCGCCGATCGAGACGCAGCAGCCCCTCTCAGGCCGCGCCGAAGGTCTTTCGCCACGGCCGCCTTAGAGGGCTTCGTCTCCGACTGGCCGAACGGATTGGTTTTTTTCAGGAAGTCAGCCTTCGCTTCCCAAGCCAGGATGATCTCGACCACCGGGGTTTCCCAGGCGTCACGGGGAGACCACCCTAACCAACCGGTGGCTATTCCGAAGAGCTCGTCGACGTAGCTGCCGTTGCCTGGCCGCTCGATTCGTTTCCCTGCGACTCTTCGAGCTCTTCGTCAGTCTTGCCGCCGGGGTTCAACAGCGCTTTTACGAACTGCAGTACTTGGGTACCGACTTTGTTCACACCGCCCTCGAACACAGCTTCCTCTACCGCTTCGAGCTCTTTGCGCTTGTTGGTGTCGATCCCGGCGCCGGCGGCAATGATGAATGCAGTCGCGGAAATGTTGGCCGCGCCCAGGGCTTGCATCGCAGGCAAGATCCCGCCAAAACGATTCTCCAGGGCGCGCACAGCGCGGAGGGTAGGTTTGAGAGTGAAGCTGTCGCTTCCGGCCTCAACGGTGACGGAGCCGTGGTTGGTCTTGGACATTGCGTATTCCTTGAATTATGGGGAGTGAACAACGGAGGCGCGGCCAGCGGCGGCGCCTCAGATGTGCATTACGGAGCCGGCTGGGCCTCGTAGATCTCGGAGTTGATGCCGACGGTCACAGTGCGCTTGAGAACATCCTCCGCACCGCCGACCTGCTTGCGAGACGACATGACCTTGGCGGCGAAGTAATCAGCGACACCACTTTCGTACAGCACCTTCACTGGGTAATCGAAGCGGCTGCGGTCTTTCTGCGCGGCCTGCAGGGCCAGCTGGCCGGCATCGTCGTCGAGCAGACCGATGGACAGATCGACAGAACCGGCATCGGCCAGGCCTTTGAGGTGCCGAGTTCGGGAGGCGGCGAGCGAGGCGAACGTGACGTCACCCACCTCATCGCCGTAATCGCCGATATTCTCGACTTCGCCAATCTCGGTATAAGTGATGGCGGCCAGCAGGGTCAGTGCAGCAGCCGCATCCTTGGGCAGATCTGCGGTCAGACGCGGGCCGATGAAAATCTTCGTGCCGGCTGCGGTAGTAACAGGCATGGGTAGTCCTCCTGGGACAGGTGATATGCCGCAACGCGGCGGGTTCAGGGGTGGATCAGTGTTGGGTGATGACGCGCAGCGTCACTGCACCCTGGTAGGTCATGCCATCAGGCTCGCGGCTGGTCTGCTTGCGGGTGACCTGCATGCCGATGACATGGCCGGTTGTGAGCGCCAGCGGCTGGTTGTGAAGCAGGGCGTCGATCTTGGCCATAATCTCGTGCACCTCCTTCTGCCCCTGGTACTGGCTCCAGACCGACAGATACAGGAAGCGCTGGTCTTTGCGACTGGCCAAGAAATCCGCTGCATCGCTGACCGCACTGTCGAGAGTTACGTAAGGAAACGGCGAGTTGTCGGGTACGCCGTCATGCACAGGGCATGGCAGGCCCGCTACAAGACGAGCATGCAGGGCGACCTGCAGGGCCCATGCTGGATCTGCCATGTCACTGTCCTCTGGATGCCCTGTCGAGCGTACGAGCGACCGCCGCCCTGATATCGGCGAGAACAACCTCGCGGTTCACGTCCATCGCCGGCCTGAGCCAAGGATGGGCGGGCATGGCTGGAATGTCAGGCGCTTTGCCAAACCAGTGGGTGCCGTCGGTTTTGTTCGCGGCCCTCCCCGTTCGGCGGCCGTTATCCTGGCCCTTGAAGTTGCCCTTGGTGCCGTACTCAAGGAAGCGCAGGTAAAAATACCGGCGATTCGCCTTTTTACCGCGCAGGCCAATCTGAGCATCCAGGCCGCTGGGGGCTACATAGGCAGTCAAAGCGGCTGCGCCGGCACCGGTATCCTTCGGCACAAACTCCTTCATACTGGCCAAGATCTTCTCAGCCCCATCCTGCATGGCACCTCTGACCTCGTTGTCCACAGTCTGGTGGATGGCCCGAAGCGTTTTGCGCAGCCTGATATCGCCGGTCAGGCGCGAGCGACGGGCCACCCTACTCGCCCGAGGAGGCCGTTTCAGCCCTGGACTTATCGGCGGCCTTGGCGGCAGCGGTGACCTCTTCCGCCTGGTTGTTTTCGATCAGGCTGCGGCCATCCTCTGCCTTCACATCGAAGACTTCACCTACTGCCTTTTCACCCATGGGGCCAGAGAGACTGGCCAGAGCTCGTACTTTCATGATGGTTCTCTCAAGGATTGATGACGTTGGAGCAGAGCAGCCGCAGCATGTCTCGCTCATTGCTGGGCAGCACAGCTTCGATCAGGTAAGTGTCGCCAGCAGATATGTGGAAGAGACGCATACCGTTTTTGAAAACGCGTGAAAAACGCACCCGGATTTCTGCAGACACGATGTTCTGGATTTGGTTGGCAACCGGATCAACCCGCCCAGTGGGCAGCTGGATCTCCGCCCAAATAGGCTTGACCACCTCCCAGGACTTTCGCTTCCCGCCACCTGGCTCCGGCGTTAGCGTCTCTTGCTGCAACTGGCAACGATGGCGAAGCGGACCGGCCCTCATATCCCCCACCCCACTCGGTACGGGGTAAGCAAGGACTGCGAGCCCATAGGCAGGTCGGTTGCGATTGTCCCTGTAACCACATCTTCTCGGTTGGCATAGAGATGACCCAGGATCAGAAGACACGCCGACTTGAACGCTGCGTTACTCAGCATGGGCTTCTCCCCGGCCAGGCCCGCCAGTACTGCCTCTGCCATTGATTGCGCATCGACGTAAACCTGGCGGTTAAGGTAGTTCATTGCCGAGAGCTCGGCCGAGTCGATCAGCAGCTGCAGATAGTCGTCGTCATCGTCTGGATCACGAAGGTGGGCCCGGGCCAGCGCCTTGCTGATCACAGACATGGCTCACTCCTCCAGCGGAGTGCGTGACACCAGGTTGCGCCGCTCAAGGTCCTCAGCGTGAAGCCGCGGTACCAAGTAGCTTGGACCGCCGCGGCGGCGCAACTCGCCCTCGTCCATGAAGGAGCGCAGCGGATAAACCTCGACCGTGGGCGGATTTAACTCGACTGAGGCGCTCGAGGTGGATTCGTCCAGCCCTGCCGCATCGGTAGTGCCATGCAGCGCGTCGTCAGCCTGGCCCGGCTGGCTCAGCGAGGCGCCAGCACCTGCAGCGTCCTCGGCCGGGGCGACAATCGGCGCCAGCTGTACCGGCAGCTCGGTTGGCGGGCCGCCAGGTTCTAGCGCAGCGCTGGCGCCCGGGTCAACGCCGGGCACAGCGGTTACCACACCGCCTGCGGCGGCATCTGCACCGCTGGTGTCGCTGCCGCTGAGCGGCGAGTTCGATGCCTGTTCAGCGGGTGCTCTTGCATCCTGCTCCGGTACTGGGGTTGGCTTGTCCTGCTTCTTGGTATTAGCCATGAGATCGCTCCTGTACGGCGCCATTACTGGCGCCTTTGAAGTGGAAGGCTTACGAACCGCTGCCGGTCAGCGGGCCAGTAACGAAGGCCTCGCCACGATAGATGGCGAAGGCCAGGCGCTCCTCGGCGCGGATGGTCGCCATGTTGTTCTCGAAGTCCTTGTCGTTCTCGGTGGAGATCAGGACTTCGATTTCCATACGGTCGAAGATCTGTGCGCCCAGCTTGAATGCGCCGACCAGGAAGTCATTCTGCGTCATGACCTGGGTCGAGACGACCGGGCGGTTCCACAGGCGCGGGGTGGTGCCGTCTTGCGGCTCGCCGATGATGTAGCGGCCTTCGCCATCCTTGGTCAGCTCGATCGCGGCCCAGTCGATCGGGTTGAGCACGATGCCGTCCGATGGGAACTCGGCCAGCTCGGCCTGCAGCAGCGCCAGGCGCAGGCGGTCGATACGTTGCTCACCCGTCACGGCCACGCCAGCAGGAGCGGCGTACAGCTGGGCAACCGTCATGAGGCCTTGCAGGTTGGCCCCGGTACCGTTGCCGTACAGCAGCTGAGCTTCTTCGGCCATCAGCAGACCGTAACGAGCACGCCCGTCGATGTAGCTCTGCAGCGCTGGGGCATCGTCGAGCATCTGGCGGCTGGCCTTGAACAGATGCGCGATGGTGCGCACGTTGGCCGTGGCCAGTTCGAACTTGATGTCCGAATAGGGCTTGGCCGTGTTCTCAGCGACAGTTCGAGCGCTGTTCGTGAAGCCGCTTTCACGCACGTACTCGATGGATTGGGTTTGAGTGGATCCCGGCGCCACCAGATCTCGGATGGTAAGACGACGCTGAGGCGGAGCGATGATGCCTGGCTGGCGATCCGCAGTGGTCAGAGCGCCACCGGTGGCCGTGGTGATAGCAGCGCGGGGCACTGAAACCCGGCGAGAGCCACGGAAAGACGAGTTCATGTCCTTCATCTCTTCGCTCTCGATGACCAGGGCGCCGACCGACTTCTGCGGCTCTTCGTGATGCTGCTGGCCACGGCTGGCGTTGACGAGTTTCTGCTCGGCTTCGCCCAGGCGCGCGTTCAGCTCACCCTGCTTGGTGAGCAAATCGTCCACCTTGGCGCGGGTTTCTTCGCTCATCGCGCCGGAGGCCTTGATTTGCTTTTCGGTTGCCTCGGCCTGGCTTTTGATTTGGTCGCCGATCCCCTTGAGGGCGGCGTTGATTTCCTTGACTTGGGCTTCATAGTCCACGGTCATTTACCTTTCAGAGAGTTCAAGAGATTGGTTGCCGCGCTCAGTGAGGCGGAGAGGTCTGGCGCGACAGCGTTCGGCTTGTCGGTCGGGGCAGCGTTACGCGTACCCCCGCCAGCAGCGCGAGGCATGCTGGACTTGAAACTGGCGAACAATTCGCGGCGCTCGGACCGGGGCATACCGGCTTTGGCGAGCGCTGTATCCATGGCCTTCAGGGCGTTGGCCTGGGCAGATTCCTCTGTCTCCCGCTCGGTGATCTCTCCCGGGGCGAGGATGCTGGTGGCCAGCCCGAGCTCCACGGCGCGCTTACCGCGGATGAACGTCTCGTCGTCCATCAGCTCCGCCATGCTTTCTGGCGTCTGGCCGCTGGTCTCGGCGTAGAGGTCGCTCATGGCGGCGTCGAACTCCTCCATATCGTCGGCCACGTCGCGCAGGTAGTGGCGGTTGCCGGCGAGGAAGGTCCAGCAGTTGTGGATCATCAGGAAGGCGCTGCTGGCGACCTGTCGCTCGGCGCCAGCCAGGTAGATGATCGACGCGGCGCTGGCTGCCATACCCAGCACCTTGGTGGTGACCTTCTGGCTGTGCTCGAGCAGGCGGTTGTAGATGGCAATGCCTTCGAACATGTCACCGCCTGGCGAGTTGATGTACACCGTCACCTCACGGTCGCCGATGGCCCGCAGCGCCGCATCGATACGCTTGAGGGTCACGCCCTCCCCGTACCAGTCCTCACCGATCACGCCGTAGATGGTGATGGTTTCCGAGGTGTTTTCCACGGCCGCCTGGATGGCGGGGTTCCATTTATCGAGCGCACGCGGGCTCATCTCGCTGCGCAGGCCGCGAGACTGAATCTTGTGTTTCATGGGTTACTCCCCGGAGTTGCTTTGGAGCCAGTTCATCAGCGCCGCGCGCGCGGCTTGGCTGTCGTTTTGTTTGCCCAGCTGGTCAAGCGGTACCAGGTTCGATTGCACGGTGAGGATGTCGCCGCCGGGCATACTCGGCATGTTCTCTTTGTGCCGAGCCTCGTTCCGTGTCATCAGCGCGTTCTGGACCATGGTGCTGAAGTAGGAAGCGCGACCGGCGCTGTCAGCACGCAGGAAGGCTTCTAGCGAAAACTCCGAGTAGTGCTTGGTCCGATCCACTGCCGTCATGCAGCGCTTGTTGACGCACTGCTCGATCGGCGCGGTGTAGGTCATGATGCAGTAGGTGAGAAACGCGATCTGCTGCTGCTCAAGGCCGGTACCCCAGTTGCTGCCCTTGTCAGTCTTCATCACCATCCAGGGCGGTACGCCGAACCAACGGCAGATCTCCTCGATGCTATGCCCACGTGATTCAAGAAGTTGGGCGTCAGCCGGGTTGATGCCGATCATCTCAGGTTTTACGCCCTGCTCGAACACAGGACTTTTGCCCGCGTTGAGCGCCCCGGAAACGGTGGTGACGTACTCACGAAACTCCACACGCTGGGCCGGGGTAAGCGTCCTATCTACCGAAAAGCCCACGGTCGGCATCATGCCATTCTTGAAGGTGGTGTTGGCCGCATCGTCGGCCGACATAGCCGCGCCGAACACGTCGGCGCCGTAGCGGATTGCCGACAAGCCCATCCGGCCATCCAGGGTGAAGGCCGGGATGTGCAGCATGTCGCCCCGGGCGATCTCCCGGCGGGCACCCTTTCGCGGCTGGAAGAAATAACGCAGCCTGCCATCGTCGTCTGGCTCGGGAGTCACCCGCGACGGCATCAAGAAATCCAGTGCAATGACCCTTCCACCGGACCGGTGAATCTCGCAGTAGGCATTTCCCCAAAGCAGCATCGAAGCAACAACCGCCTGCCAGAAGTGGAAAGCCGCCATGTCCTCGTTCGGGCTGTTGTGCACCACATCGTAGAGCGGGAAGTCTCGCGCCGTCTCACGCCCGCCGTCCGGAAGGCGCCGGTAGATGCTGAGCGGCAAGCCTGCGACCGAGGTGGAGATGATGCGAACGCAGGCCCAGACCGCCGACAGGCGCATGGCCTTGTCGACCGTGACTGACTTGCCGCTACTGGACTGGGCGCCCAAGAAGGCGCTCCAGAACCCGCCGTCCGACAATCGAATGCTTTTGCCCAGCCAACTGCTCATGCTTGCCGAGGGCTTGGCGGCTGCAGTGCCGAGCGCTTGAGAGAGGGTTTTAATCACTGCTCAGCCCTCGGCGAATGAAGGCTGCAATGCAGAAGAGGCTGCCGGAGCCGGCGAGCATCGCCCAGCCGGTGCCTGCCAGCATCCAGACACCCGCGCAGGCTAGGCCGAACCCGCACACGGCGCAGATGATGAAATAGTGAAATGCGTTCATGCGATCAGTGGATCCCGAATGCCGGCCATGAAGTTTTCCATGCCGCCCTGCCCCTCTGGATTGAGGGCCATCAGCGTCACGGCGTTGAACAGCGCCATCAGCGGGTCGATCTTGGCCGAGCCGCTGGCTTGCTTGGTGATGAGGATCGAGTTGCCGCGCGGCTCGACCTTGGCGTTACCGCAGCACCAGGCCATCATCGGCTGGCCGCCGTGCAATAGCGTGCCCTCGGCCAGCTTGCGCTCGGCGGTCTTGATTGCCCCGCCCAGGCGCCAGCCCTGTGAAATGCCATCGATCTTTTCGCGCGGAATCCCAACAGCTTCCAGGGCATCGAGAATCGCACCGACCCCGGCCGGGTCCAGCCCGACCTTGTCCAGCAGGCCGGCCTGTTCGACCAAAGCCACCAGTTGCGCCACCGCCTCGATGTCGTCGCCGATGCGTTCAACCAGGGTTAGGTGTCCATCCTTGGCGAAGTCGCGGATGCGCGGCGCTTCTGCTTTACGCCGCTCCAGTACTGATGGGTGGGCCCAGGCATGGGTCCAGGTCAGCCAACGCCGTGTGCCCTGCTCTCGACCGAGTACTGCAAAGCCAAGCAAGTCATCCAGCCCCCCGCCATCGACACCGATATCGATCACTTCACACCGCTCAATCAGGTCTTCCAACGTCCGGCATAGCTCGGAGGTCTGTGTCTCCCAGAAATCAGCACCCGCCCAGCGATCCGAAAGCAGCGCCAAGCCGATCTCGACGTTCAGGTGCTTGGCCAAGAAGCCGCGGAACGACTCCTCACCGTCCAGCTGGGCCTGTGCGTAACCGCGCTCGATGAAAGGTTCGTCGACCGACAGCCCAAGGTTAGGGTTGGTGATGTACGCGTTGGAGAAGTCCCGGTGTTCGCCGGCGTCAAGCATTGCCTTGGGGAACTCGTACAGCACCGGCAGGAACGATTTATCGACGATCTCGCCGTCGCGCACTTTGCGGGCGTACATCAGCTTCTGGCGGAACACGCCAGCAGGCGGGGCGTCGGACTGGGTGGTGGCCCAGATGATGAACCCCTCCGGTCGGGATGCCAGGCCACCGGTTGCCTCTCTCAGCATCGCCTCGGCATTGGCGCGTTTGCCGAACACCCACAGCTCGTCGATGAACACGCCAATGGCCTTTTTGCCCGACACAGTCTCGCTGTCTGCCGCTACCACCTTGAGCGTGGCGTTGGTCTGCCGGTGCGTCACAGTGCGCAGGTGATCCTGCACTTTGAGCAAGGCTTTGAGCTCTTCGTCGGCGCCCACCATGTCCCTGATCGGAAGGTAGGAGTTGTCCGCGATTTCCTTGGTCGGTGCGAGAATGATGAACTCACCCGACGCTCGCCAGTTAAGGATCAGTGCGGTGAGCATGATGCCGGCGGCGATGGTCGACTTGCCGTTCTTCTTGCTGATCAGCAGCATGAACTCGCTGACCAGGCGCCGGCCTGAATCCGGGTCATAGGCCCCGAAGATCGCGGCCACAAACTGGTTGACCCAGTCACGTACGGTCTCGCACATCAACGGGCTGCCGGTCGCGTCCACCATGCGCAGCGCGCCGAATACGTCCAGGGCTTCCTCGGCCTCGGTCGGGAATAGCGGCTCGAACGGAATCAGGCTCTGGCGGGCAACGATGCGCTGTTCCCAGTCTGGGCAGGCGGTTGACCACTCCATCATTTCACCGACTGCAGCGGGCCGCGGCGGGTGCCGAACTTGCCGGTGGCAGCTTTCTCAGCATTGGCCTGGGCCTGGTCCTTCTTGCCGCTCTCGCCTTTGCGCGGGTGAACGAAAGGCATCAGGGCCTTAGCGGCGTCTACCCGAAGCTTCGCTTCCGTGCCCATGTCGTTCATCACCGAGAGGAGGAAGTCCTTCGGGTCACGGTGGAGCAACGCCTGGGCCAGGTCGAAGCCGGCAGGTTCCGGCTCTGCTTGCTCCTCGGATTCCGGTGCCCCTTCCGGGCCCGGCTTAGCCTCTTTGGCAGCCTTGGCGGCGGGCCTGGCTTTAACATCCGGTTTAACATCGCCTTTAACATCTGGAGGCATCAGACCCAAGGCACGTAGCTTCATTAACTCGACTGCGACGTCCTTGTCCTTGACCAGCCGAGAGCCCGCCGCAGACGCTGTCTTCTCGGAATAGCCGGCCGCCACGGCAGCGTCTCGATTGGACGCACCTTCCCTCAGCGCGGCGATGAAAGCGCGCTTGCGGGATGTTAAAGCCATTTAACAAAAATCCTGTGGGGGAAAAAAATCTGTACGTGGGGTCGGGAGCGGTCTAGCTAGATGAGAATCCCTAGCTTTTGACCCCCCTACCCCTTTGAGGCACGCCAGTGACGTGCCTCTATGCTGTGCCGCACCGTTTTGGCGCGCCGCGCGGTCAGCCGCCTAAGCCTGCGGCCTCTTCGGCCTGCTTGACCGTGTCGTGGCAGGGCTTGCAGAGCGGTTGCCAGTTGTCCTGGTTCCAGAACAGATCGCGATCACCCCGGTGCGGCACGACATGGTCAACAACGCTGGCGGCGGTCGTTCGCCCGATCTTTGCGCAGTAGGCGCAGAGCGGATGTTCTTCGAGAAATCGCTCCCTCGCCTTCTGCCACTTGTAGTTGTACCCGCGCTGCGAGCTGGTCATTCCACTACGCCAACTGCTGGGGTCTACTAGCTTGACCCTAGTGTTGGCGGCTTCCTGTAGGCGGGGGCTGATCGTCTTGAGCCTGGCCATCAACGCACCTCGACCACGATGCCGCGCTCTATCCAGCGCGTGACGCGACCTAGGTGAGGATCACGCCCGGTGAGGTGACACGCGAGCAGCACGCCAGCCAAGTAGTACTTCAACCACCAGCGGTGGCGGCAGACGATCGTTGCGTAAACCTTGGCCATGGCCGGTATTCCTTATCTCTTGTACCAAGTCAGCTGGTAGCACCGTGCATCAGGCGGTAACTCAGCAATGGGCCAGCGCAGGCAGTCCATGTGCTTGCGCTCTGGCCTGGTGCGACTCACCCTCAGCGTCTGCACCAGGTAGGCAGAACCGGCAGCAGTGGTGATGTAGTCACCAACCGCGATGCCGTCGGCCCCGTCCACGTGGAGCTTGCAGGGTGTGTAAGGCGCTCGCGTTCTGGCCATCGTCTGCTCCCTGCGCTACTCGCCGTTCCAGCCCAACAGCTTGAGCTGGTCATCAATCGCGGCCAGCTCAGCCCTGAAGTGATCTGCCAGAGGCTCGGTCACCGAGTGCAGGACAGCCTCGTTTTGGTAGTCGCCAGTGATGGCCAGTGAGACACCCTTGCCGCTCAGCACCGTGTCAAGCCGCCGCTGTACCTGGTCACGGGTGTGGAAGAGGCTGTACGCGGTCGCGATCTGCTGTCGGTTCATCTATCGAATCCTTGGAGGGTACAAGCTCGTATCGGGTCATCTGCTCAGCGATTTCGTGGGCCTCCCTGACGCAGATATGTCGAGTCACCTCAATCACTGCTGGCTGGCCTGCCTCGATTCGAACGGTCATCGCAGTTACTTGGGAAGCATCAAGCCCCAGTTTCTGGCAGATCAAAGTTCCCAGTTCGTTGCTTGTAGCAAGGTGGATACCCATGCTCTCTTCCTCGCGCCACGAAACGGCGCATTTGGATTTTGTGGCTCGGGTCAGGGTGTCACGCGGTTGAGCGCTTCGCCTGCCCTGTCAACAGCCTGGTCAGCCTTGTCTGCTGCCTGCGTGGCAGTGGTGGCGGCCTTCGATGCCTTGGCGGCTGCGCTACCGGTCTGCCTGGCTAGTTCATCCAGGCGCTGGTCTCGCTGCAGACTGGCTTCGTCATAGGCGGCGCGGATCTCGGCGACCTGCTCCAAATAGCTGCGGGCCAGGGCCCATTGCGCGAGTTGGTATCCACCGAATCCACCTCCCACCACGAGCAGCAGCGCGATCATCCAAACCTCGACGCGCCGCCACCAGCGCCGAGCAATAAATTCAAGTGCGCATCTGTCCATCACGACATACCTCCGAGCTTGGTGCGCAAGCGGGCGATCTCTTCGCTCTGCAGCGAGACGCGCTCAGTGAGCTGGCCTACTTGGCTGGTCAGAGCCTCAATCTTTCCTTCCATGCGCCCAACGGTCGCGGCTAGGTCGTTGCGCTCCTTGGCGAACTGATCGGCCCGGGCCTCGGCGAGTTTGCGAGCCTCGCGTTCCGAGTCGAGCAGTTCGTTCAGGCGACGCACCGTGCCGATATCGGCGTTGTCCATTGCGCGATCGGTCGCATCTTTCGATAGGAACTTGCGCAGCCAAAGGAAGCCTCCCAGCAGGACGGTGCCCGTACCGCCCAGCCAGGTGGCTGTGCCTGGGCCGAGATCGGTCGGGTCCATCAAGTTCTCCGAAATAAAAAAGGCCCACCGAGCGGTGAGCCTTGTAGTTGGTGCAGATGGCCGGTGCGTACCCGGCTAACTCCCTCTCGTTCTATTTCAGCGGGCCTAGTGGGAGCGAGCGCCGCAATCTGCCACTCAGCCATGGCATTCATCTGCATACATCAAAAACTCCAGATCGCAGTGTCTGGGATTCCTCTGTGTCGCGCCGTTGCAAGCTGGACACGCTGCAATGAGAACACACGTTTATCCGTACGGAAAGTTTTTATACGCCTCCGGGTGAATCTAATATCATCCGAATTTTTCGACCCAGCTCCTGGGGATGGTAAGGCTTGGAGATGACCTCAAATTCAGAACCACCAATGTCAGTGCGCTCGATCGAGCTTTCAGCGTATCCCGTGGTCAGAAGCACCTTCATTGATGGCTGCCTTAGCTGAACATTACGCGCCAAGGCGACCCCGTTCATGCCGCCCGGCATGATCAAATCGGTGAAGAGAAGATCAAACTCTGCTCCTTGATCTAACGCTACCAGAGCGTCGTGGGCATCTTTAGCTACTACTGTTCGATACCCATGCTCTTCGAGGATCAGTTGTGCCAACTCCGCAACATCTCGGCGGTCTTCCACAATCAAGATTCGCTCATCGCCAGACTTGGGAGTTGGGATTGGTCTTGCTTCATCTACGTGAATGTCGCCAGAGTCCGCAGGGAAATAAAAACGAATTGTGGTTCCTACGCCATCCTCGGAATAAATTTTCAAAGTACCGCCGGACTGCTTGGCAAATCCATAGACCATGGACAATCCTAAACCTGTGCCTTTACCCTCCTCCTTGGTGGTGAAGAAAGGGTCCACTGCACGCTCCCGCACGCTTTCGGGCATTCCGTCGCCGTTGTCGGTGACAGCCAGACACACATAGCTGCCAGCTGGTAATCCTTCATACGAAACTCGAGCCTCTGGAGCAACAATCACGTTTTTGGTCTGAATGTTCAAAGCCTGACCACTACCACCAGCCATAGCATCGCGAGCGTTTATTATCACATTGAGCAAAGCGATTTGAGCCTGGGCAGGGTCAATTCTGACATTATGAGCGCTCTCACTCAAATCCAGCGTTACAGCTACCCCGTCCCCTAGGGTTTGGTTAATTAACCCCTTTGCATCTCTCACGATACCATTAACGCTAACGACTCTTCCCTGTAGAGTCTGTTTACGAGAGAACGCTAGCAGTTGCTTAGTCAATGTATTTGCCTTTTCAACCGCTTCCAAAGCATGTTCAAGGTTTCGCATTATTTTTTCGCGATCTGGCGATTCCTTCTCGACTTTACCTCTAGCCAGGCTAACATAACCACCTATCACCTGCAGCAGATTATTGAAATCGTGGGCAATCCCGCCAGTCAACTGACCTAGAGCTTCCATCTTCTGCGACTGCCGCAGGGCCTCCTCGACATCACGTCGTCTACTGACGTCTAGTTGAGAGGCAAAAAAGTACTTGAGATCACCGGCGTCGTTGTAGATTGGAGAGATGAAAAGCGCATTCCAGAACGAGCTACCATCCTTTTTATAATTCAGTATTTCAGTAGAGAAGTCGTAGCGAAGTTCCACTGCACGGCGTACAGCTGATACAACTTCTTGGTCAGTATCTTTACCCTGGAGGAATCTGCAATTTCTACCAAGGAGTTCACCTTCCGTGTAACCTGTCATTTCCTGAAATGCGTGGTTCGAAAAAATAATCGGATTATCTGGTTGATTAGGATCAGTAATGATCATGGGCATCCGCGTACTTTCTACGGCAGCAAAGAAAATATCTTTTGGATGCCCAGTGACCTCAGCAGTGAACCGGTTATCAACTCTAATCTCGCTGTTTGGCACTGCTAGGCCCTCGGGTAGCAATCTGTCGAATAGCGGGACTATACGCGGAGCATTCAGAAGGGTCTATGCAAGGTGTCCATCAATCCAAGCGACCCCAGCTTTGATCAATTCCCAGGCCTTCCGCTCGGACATGCCCGCCTCCCGGGCGACCCTCATCGCCGGGTGCTTGTAGCCGTAGTAGGCCCACACGAAGTCACCCATCTGCTGGTTGCGCTTCACGAGCCGAGCCACGGCGCCGTCCACCACCAGGGCCAGATCGTCCGTGATCACGTGCTGTCGTACCCCGCCCACTGAGGGGACGTTGTCCCGCATTAGTGCATAGAGAGGTGAAACGTAACGGGGTACGCCCATCTCGGACATTCGCCAGAAGCCCCACTGCTCGAGCATGTACTCGGTGTCGCCGAGGGCCTTGTCCACGTAAGTTCGTTTCTTCATTCTTTCTCAATCCCCGGTGTAATTAGTGCCGCCGGCGCCGCGGCGGTTGTTCATCTTGTACTGCTCTTCCGGCCCGCTGATCGCGGCCGGGAGTTGGCGTCCGGGCTGGTTCTCCAGATCTCGCAACCTCAGGCCAAGCTGCATAGCCAGCTCCTCAAGAGGTAGCGGCTCACCCGTCTCCCCCGAAACCCAACCTGAGACATTGCATGCCATGCAAGGCCGTGGGCCGAAAAGCCCGCTGATTGCTGCTTTCCCGCCGCACTCCGAGCAGGCAGTCAGCGGTATCCGCCTCGTTGAAAACTCAGGCGTGCGGCTCTTCTTCATCCTTTCGAATCCTCGCTTATGGTGGATATCGGAAGTGCCCCGAAGCCCGCACGCTCAGCGGCCCGCGAGAGAATCCCTGAATCCGTCGATCTATCACCGGTCAAGCCGTGAACCGACTCGAAACCCTTTCGATCAAGGTGTGCGTGCCACTTCTCCAGCGCCTCACGTTTGCGGGCCATGATGTCGGACTGGATGTACACCTTCACGTTGTGGCCCATGGCGTGATTGATCAGTAGCTCACCCACCAGGTGGTCAACGCCCAGGTCAGCCCAGCCTGTGCGGGCCAGCTTGCGCAGGTCGTGGCTTGTCCACTCACCCTGCCCCATGACGGTGAAGACTGCCGATGCCTTGGCTTCGCTCATGGGCTTGCCCTGGCGACCCGGGAAAATGAACTCGCCGTCGTAGCCTTCGTTGCGCTGAATCTCGCGGTAGGCCATCAGCAGGAACCGCACTTGGTCGGTCAGGGGCAAGCGGTGATGCACGCCAGTCTTGGTGTGCTCGGCCGGGATGTACCACTCACGCTCGGCCAGGCTGATGTGGCTCCAGCGGGCCAGGCGGGTTTCGCCCAGCCGGGTGCCGTGGCACAGCATCAGCAGAGCCAGCACACCATGCTGTGGCCGGTGGGCCAGGGTGCTCTTCATGCGGCTCATCAGATCCTCAAGGTGCACACCTCGCAGGCGCGATGGCTTGACCGTGACCTTGGCCTTCGAGAAGTCACCGAAGCGGATGCCAGCCATGGGGTTGGAGCTGATGTGGCCCAGCTTGAAGGCTTGCCGGAAGGCCAGGGCCAGCAGCTGGAAGACCAGCCGCGCGTAGTCGATGGACAGGGTCTCTTGCAGCGGCCACATCAGCTCCCGGTCGAGCATCGCCTTATCGATCTGGGCCAGCGGCACTTGTCCAAGGCGCGGCACCAGGTGCTGTTTGATCGCCGATGCAGCGGTGCTCTTGCGCTTGCCAGACAGGTTACGGTCCCGGGACATGCGCTCAGCGAACCAGATCAGCAACTCACCGGTCAGTACCCAACTCGACAGACTAGACCCCTCGCCCGCTTCCAGGCGCAGGCGGATATCCGGCAGCGCAGCGGCCACCTTGGCGGCGCTCAGCTCTGGGTATGAGCCGATCCGGTGCCATTTGCCCTTGATGACCAGATACCAGGAACCTCGATCGCGGGACCGGTGAAAACGGAAATACAGGCCTTTGCTGGCCAGGCTGCGCAGGTCTCTCACCGACCCGGCGGCCTGCCGGCGGATCTCGGAGTCGCTGATTTTCACAGCAGCGGTGTTCGTCATTGCACTACCTCTGTTTTGGGCAGGGCCATGTAGGCTCTCAAGCACTCCATGGCGTCGAAATGGCCGTAGCAAACGACCGCCAGGTAACCCTCGCGAGCCAGCCGCTCGATGCAGGCGTACTGCTCAGGCGAGACAGGTGCCGGCTCAACGGTGGCCTTGAATTCGATGAACAGGCCGAAATATCCGCCCCGAGCCAGCGTCAGTTGCAGGTCAGGAATGCCAGCTTTGGTGCCCTGGGCCTTGAGGCGTTTGGCTTCGGCCCAGCTGCGATGCCCGCCATTCGGGGTGTGATGGAGATTCGCGTACACCTCTGGATAGCGCAGCCTGATCTCAGTCATCAGGGCGGCCTGCTCGGCACCTTCGCGGTCTACGCGTTTTGCCCTAGGCTTCTTGGGCTTGAACGCAGACATGGTTGCCGTCTTCATGCGATCAGCACGCCTTCGTTGAGCAACAGCGCCTGGGTGCGCATGACGCCCTCGGCGTGATACTGGCGAGCTGTCTGACGATCCACGGCCTTGCTGCGCCCGTCGCAAGCGTCATGGCAAGCACTGCAGCACCAGGCGCCCTGCAAGTCGTGCGGCTTTTTGCCAACGCCGCAGGTGCCGGCCAGGCGGTAGTGCGCCAAAACGGTGGTCTCGGGGTTGCCGTTGCATACGCCCGGGATGCGCACCTGACATTCGCGTCCGCGCGCGGCTTTGGTCAGTTTGGTTTGCCTCACGCTAAAACCTCGCAGATAGGCCAGATCAGCTGCGCCTCTCGCAGCGCACCGGCTTGATCCAGGCTCTGCTCCATCAGCACCATCTGGAAGGCCTTGGAGCCTACTATTACGGTCCATACGCGCTTCATGGGGTCACCTTCAGGCCTTGCCCCTCGATGGCCGCAATGAAGTGCCCGATGTAACGCCCGTAAATGAATGACTCGCCCTCTACATCCTCAAACTGTTCCCAGTACCGCTTGTCTTTCATATCAGGCACTTGGATGACCGCATCTTCACGGCTTAATTGCCAGCAGACCCAGTTCTCAACGAAGCGCTCGTACTTGGCTACAGTGCAAAGCTTGAGGTGGAACAGCACGTAGCGGCCTTGCTCAGCGTTCCAGCAGCAGCCTTCCGGCACCGGGTAGCGAAGTTCGAACTGCTCGCGGCTGATGTCGCGCATTTTGTTGGTGTCCATCACGACTCCTCGCCTTGCAGGCTCTGCAGCAGCGTCTTGAGCTGGCGGTATTTCTCCATCGACTTGGCGCTGGATTCGCGCTCCTGCTCCACGGCCAACGCAACATCCTCGACCCGGCCGGCCAGGCGCTTCAGGTTGCTGGCCATGGTGGCGATTTCACCGGCCAGCTCGCTCAGCATTTCCAGCGGGGTGCCCTGGGCTTTCTGGTCGGCAACTACTTCGAGTTTCGGCTGCTGCTTGGCCATGACTGGCTCCTGAGTCTTCTGCTTGGCGTCTACAGGGGTGCGTTGGAAGTGGTCGCGACCCGATTTCTTGATGAGCCCGGAATCAACCAGGCTGACCAAGCAGCCCGAAACGATCCGGTTGTCCGGGGTGCTGCCGGTCAAGTTCCGCATGGCTGTCATGACCTGGACCGAAGTCCACGGCTCGTTCATGGGCACGCACTCGTAAACCTTCCTGGCCACCCCGGTTTGGCCCTGCATGAGGATTTCTTTCTTGGCTGGAGTCACACCCCCTCCCCGGCCGGTTGCCCGGCGCGCTTGATGTTCAAGTGAGCGACTGCGGCACGGGTCTGCCGCTTACGAAGATAGGTTTCAACTCGGCGGCGCTGGGCATCCTTGGTGCGCTCGCGGTCCTTCTTGGCCTGGGCGGCCTTGATGATGCAGCGGACCTCGCCAAGCTTTTGCCGCACCTCAGGGCTTACCTTTTCCCGAACCTGGCCAGTGATCAGCCCAGCAATGGCTAATCCGTCCTCGCTGGGCGGCGCGATGCGCAGGTGGGCCAGATGTTTAGCCCCAGCTTCTTGGCTGATCAGCTTCGAGCGAACGGCGCATTCGATCGCGGTAACACGGCGTGCGGGGTCGTAACCCAACGATACTTCCCACTTGGCCGGGGCAGCCTCAGCCCTTGCAGCCATGACCAAGCGCTCGTAGGCGCTCATGAAAGCCATACGGGCGCCGACTTTGTCGCCAGCCTGCAGCACAGGACCGGAGGCGGCCATGGCCTGGCGAATCTCGGCGGTCAGCACTACGGTCTCGCTTTCGTCGCTGGCCGACAGAGCAATGGCCCAGGCCTCGTCCTTGCCCGGGTGACCGTCAGCGGCCTGGGCGTGCTTGAGGATCGCAGCCACGGTTAGCCGTCCACCTTCGCGCCGGCAGTTGCGCAGAGCACCGCTCAAAACCGGCTCGCTGTACTCGCGAAGGTCCTCAACCATCAGGAGAGCAGCGCCCTGGGTGAGCTGCTGACCCATCACCTCTGCGGTGGCGAACAGGGACAGCAGCAGTTGGTCTTGCTGGTCTTCACTCAGCATGGCTTGCAGCCCTCTTGGCTCGAAGCGCTTCCAAAGCCTGCTCAGCGGCGCTGACGTTGGCTTGGGTTTGCTCGATCAGGCGGGCAGTGGTGCCGGTCATCTGGCGATTGGTGACCCACTGGGTGTGGTAGGCCTCGGCGTTCTGGAGCAGGTCGCCAAGGCTGTGCATGCGGTTGACCAGCTTGCTGTCGTTGATCCGGACGAAGTAGGCGGCGACGTGGTGGGCAACATCGACGCCGAGGCGGTCGACCAGCTGGCCGATCTGGCCGCCGGCCTTGGAGTTCCACACCGGCCATGCGCCATGACGGCTGCGGTAGGCCATGGCGTAGTTGGCCCAGGCCTTGAAGGTTTTGCAGGACGGATCTTTCGGCCCAGGCATGTCAGCTGGAATTTCGCAGCGCGGCGCGGCGGACGAAACCAGCGTCAGCGCGGCAGGTTGCGGCGGCGCAGCCGGGGCATCCTGCGAACTGTGACTGGTATCCTGATTGGTACCCTGATTACTGGTATCTTGATTTGTCGGAGATTTTTCCGACCCTGGCTCGGATTTATTTCCGACCTTGCTCGGATTTTTTTCCGAGGTAGATCGGATTTTTTTCCGACCCTCTGTACCCGCCTTCAAGGTCGGATATTTTTCCGACCCATCCTCTTTTTTATTCCACTGGGCGGCTTTATCGGTCAGCCGGAAAAGCGTGACATTCGAAGTGCTCGAAAGCTCGATCAGCCCAACATCCTGCAGCGCTTTCAGCATGCGATACGCCGTGTCGGGCTTATCCGTCAGCAGCGGCAGTTCTTCGATGATCTTGGCCTTGCTCAGCACGAAGAAAACGCCCTGCTCCGTCGTCATCGCCTTGGCCCAACTCGGGCAGCCGTAAACGAACGCGAACAGCAACGCCTGCTGGGAGTTGAGCCCCCACTCCAAGGCCTTGACCTGGTTGATGGTCAGGGTGAATTGCATGTCAGGTAAGCTCCTGAGTGCGCGGCTTGGCGATGTCCGCTTCGGCCAGCAGTGCAAGACCTTTGGTAGTTACCAGCACGCTGAAGGCCGCACGGTCGACGCCCGACTCCGGATCTGGCTTGAGCGATGTGACCTTGTGCTTGAGCAGCCCGGCGCTGATCCGGGGCTGGAAGGCGACCCAGCGTGTCGACCCCGCGCGGCGGTAGATCCACCGGTTCTGCTCCATCCAGGCGAACAGTCTCGATGGAGCCAGCTGCAGCTGCTTCGCCGCATCGGTGATGCAGATTGCCCCACCGGCGCCGGCCAACCGGTTGATGGCTGCGACCTTCGGAGCCTGCTTTGCCAAAGCGTCCTGAAGACGCTGGTTCTCTTCGGCCTTGTCAGCAGCGAGGCGAAGAGCCTCCGCAAAGTTGGTTGGGATCTGGACCTGGGCAATTACGCGCGCCTCTAGCTCCTGCCAGCGGTCGATGATCTTGGCGCGCAGCTCGACGCTATAGCCCGACACAACTACCAGCGTGTCCCGGTAGGTGAGCAGGAATTCGGTGTACCGCTGGCCGTTCTGCTGATGGATGTAGGGGGTCTCGTTTGATGAAACGACACCCCTTTTCACCAGCTGGCGTACCGTCTTTAGGACATAGTCGTGCGTGCTTCCCGTGAGCTGCGCGATCTCGCGCGAGGACATCACGTGGTCGACAGCATGTGAAGGGAAACCAACCGCGCCGGGCTGGGTGTTGCGTGTATCGACTGCACTGGGCATAATCGACCTCGAAGTTTGTTGAAGAGACCGCCCGGCCAGGCGGTTTTTTTGTGCCCGAAATCAGGCCTTATGGCCGTCCGGCGCATCCGTGGTAGCTTTTTGCTTCCACACGAAAAGGCCATTGGAGGCCGGACATGACTGATGTCATCGATAAAATCATCGACACGATGAACGCCCAGAAGGGTGAGCTGATAGGGATCAACACCATGCTTACCGCCATGGCTAGATCTCTCCCGCCTGAACACCTAGCCAGGCTGCTGGCGGAGTTCGATAACGAGCTCCAGTACGCGAGATCGCATCTGAACAATTCGCCCATCCCCGACGAGGTCATTTCCGGCCTCGAAAACTACGTGAAGATGTGGAACGCGCTTCGGACGGAACCCAACCTGTCCTGAGGGCGAGCTGGTAGTACGCATTCCGGCTCTCTTCGTCCGTCATGAGCAGAGCCGGTTTTTCAAATGGTTTGCTCGCCTGATTCATGGGAGCTCTCTCTGGTTGAAGATGAGGGCATGTTGGCCTTAGGTACTGGATGGATCAGCAGGTGTTTCGGTCATCTACTGGAGCTAAGCCAGGTCGATCAGAATTCTCTTCATCGGGGCCGGTGCTAGCCGGATGAGCCACTTGAAGTGCCTTGCGCGCAAAGAGAATGAGATCGGGGCGCAGTCCTGCGATGGTGATCTCGCCACCCGAAGCGTCCTGGAGTCTTTCTGCAAGTTCGGCGGAGGCCTTTCGATGCCCGCCTGCGAGCTGCCAAGGGTGGCCGACAGTAGTTTTTGCAGCTGCGGCTACATCACACCGGTGTTCGCTGGTGGCAGTGGCCAACCATTCACGGAGGTGATCGTTCATGAGGATTCTCCTAACAGATAATCAGAAATTTAGCTTATGGCTAATTTTCAGGCAAGGATAATTTAGCTTTGCGCACATTTAGCACTGGGCTAAACGCTGGCATGCTTGGCGCCATGGATATCTATGAAATTCGCAAGCACAACCTGGTCAAATTGATCGGTAACCAGAGAAAAGGATCCTGCGCCGAGCGTTGGGGCATGGCCCCTGCGCACCTAAGCCAGATCCTCTCGGACAAGACCGCGAAGAATCTCGGTGACGACGTAGCGCGTCGAATTGAGGAGATCGAAGGCTTGGGACGAGGCTGGTTTGACTCGCTCCCTCCGATCGACCAAGTGAAACCGGCTGTGGATGCTGTGAACAGCAAGTTGTCTGCTGCGGATTTGGTTAAGCAAATGCTCGCCAATAGCGGCAAAGGCATCCCGGAAGAGACTCGTAAAAGGCTATTGGCTGCGGCTGAAGACCAGGCCACCCCGGCCACTCCCACCAACGGCGGAGTAGTGAAGGCAGAATTCAACCGACCGGGCCAGATTGGCGATGAGGTATGGATTGCTCACTACGACGTGCGCGGAGCAATGGGTGATGGTGAGGTAGCTCACGACTTCCCTGAGATGCTGCAGGACATCCGCGTCAGCCCTACTCACCTGCGAGAGATGGGGGTCGAGTTCAAAGAGCACTTCCATCTAAAGCTCATCACAGGCGTAGGCCAGTCCATGGCGCCGACCATCAAGAGCCGCGACCCGCTGGTCGTTGACATCAGCATCCGTGAGTTCGTGGGCGACGGGATCTACTACTTCTCCCACCAGGGGCATCAGTACATCAAGCGTCTGCAGAAGAAGGGCCGCGACCATTTCAAGATGATCTCGGACAACACCAATCATCCACCTGAGGACATTCGGGTTGATGAGACCTATATACAGGCCCGAGTGCTATTGGTCTGGAATGCGCACTTGGTGTAGCCATGACCATTACCAAGCCCAATCAAGACCTCCGCCGTGATCTTCAGGGCCTAGCCAGCGACCTCAAATGGTCAGCGGTCGAGCTGATGCGTATTGCAGAACGACTGAGCCAGGCGGGAAACGAGCATGACGCCCAGGCGGTGATCAGGATCTGCCAGGTTATGCAGGCTGGGGAGGATCGTTTGGCGGGGTATGGGGATGAGGTGAAGGTGGGCAACATCCGTCGCGCCAAACCCGGCTAGGCGACACGCCGATGATGACGAATGCCTATAGTGATTGAAATGGACGCGTGACTATAATCAGAGCATGAAAGAGTTAACGCTTTATCTCGACGACCTTACCCCGGGCCAGCTGTCAATGAAACGGCTTGCGGAATACTTGCGCGCCTTAGCTGCGCTCTATGGTTGTGAGGATTCCGTTCATTTCGATCGCGTAGAAACCGGATCGGCCCAGCTCAAGTCATTCGTTGAAGAAAAGGCATTCCCACTGATCATGAATCAGGTGCGGGAGGTCTCTGGCGGGCTTGGGAAAAAATCAGCAGTAACAGCCTACAAGACCCTTGCTGGTTATATGGCAGCTGACGGCACCGGTGCATCTATCCGATCCGGCGGCGCCCAGATCTTCCAGTTCCCACGCGTCAAACCGGAGGAACCTCCACTAAGGCTTATCAAGCCCTCCAGCATCCAGGGTCGGCTTTATAGCGTTGGCGGAAAGGATGAGACAGTTCCAGTAAGGATCGAGGGCTCTGACAACGAGAGCCTTCTTTGCGAGGCTGATGTGGCTGTTGCAGAACGACTTGCGCAGCTGCTTTTCAAGCCCGTGCGTCTGCACGGGAAGGGCGAATGGGTTCGCTCCGAGGGCGGCGCATGGAAGCTCGTGAAGCTGAAAGTCAGCACCTTCGAAAAGCTGGAAGACATTGGCTTCAAGGAAGCTATAGCCCGGCTTAAGGCCGTTGGAGGGGTGGATTGGAACGACATGTCTGACGCCCATACCGGTATTTTGGAAACAAGGGGTTAGGCTTGAAGATCGTCATTGATACAAACGTCCTGGTCCAGATCATGCAGAACGAAGGAGCTAAGGAGCTTCATGATCCAGAGACGGGGCGAGTCGTAGACAATGCATTTATGCGGGCCCAAGCTCTGGTTGAGCGAATCGAGGCGATAAAAGGCGTCGTTGTGCTGCCCGCCCCGGTTTTGTCTGAGTACTTGATCGGCATTCGGCGTGACAGCTATCAGCAGCATCTCGACATCATAAGCAGCGTGAAATGTATCGAAGTCTCTCCATTTGATCAGCTGGCTGCTATTGAGTGCGCCATGCTCGTAAACAACCAGGAGATGAAGCAACTCGATCCAGACTCTACGATGGCCAAGCTAAAGTACGACCGACAGATTCTCGCGATCTCAGTGGCAGCCGGCGCCAAAGAAATATGGACGCACGACAAGCAGATCTACAAGAGGGCTGGCACGGTCGGCATTTTGGCCAGATCTCTTGCGAGCATTGAGGCCAACCCCGAGCAGCTGAATTTCCACAGCGAAATTCAGTCTCCCATCGCCTGATACCTATAACGGTCGTGGCTCCTCAATCTGATTCTTGACCAGCCCGCTTCGGCGGGCTTTTTCATGCCTTCACGCTTTTTTCACGCCCTACCCTGCACAGTGAAGGCTCATCCATCTTCCCCTTAGCCCGCATAGCAGTGCGGGCTTTTCTTTGGGCGTCAGAAGGGCGCCTCCTCCTCCACCTTCTCGTCTTCCCAGTCCTTTGGCACGACCAGGTCGTCGCGATCTTCAGTGCTCTGCGCCTCCCACCGCACCGTAACGCTTTCGTCGTCGTTGAATGTCAGGTCCAGCTCCGGCGTTTCAACCAGCAGCCCCATCACCTCCTCCCACTCCATATCTCCATCAGTGTCCAGGCGATGGATCGTCACCCAGCGCTGCGACTGCGCAATCGGGTGATTAATCATCGATGAGACTCGAAAGCCGAGGCGCTCTAACCCGGTCATTTCTTGGCGTGCTTGTGGTGACGCGTTCTTGTACTTGGACATTATCCCTCCTTGATTACTGTATATTCGTACAGCCATTTCGGAAGCTTATCTCACTGCTAAATCGAGCGTAAACCCCAGCATGGCGATTTTTTAGTCTTGAGTCTGTTGTCGCACGGCTAAAATAATTTAGCTTGGAGCTATTGACGTTACTTTAGCGTGCAGCTAAATTATTTCCCATGCCGTCATGCATTACTGACCGCCAAGGTCATTACCGACCGCCGCTCTTTACACAACCAGACGTGACCACCTCGACGCACCCAGGCCATCACCTGGGTCGGGACAAGCTAAGTCGTCGACCATGCAGCCTCTGGATAGCTGCCGGACTCCCCCATGGGAGGACGCCAAACCATGCAAGCCACCTGATGCGTAGCCAGTAGCTGCAGCAGGCAGTGGTGGGGAAACCCGGCGACGAGCATGGAGCGGATCAAAAACCATAGGAGGAACCTGCCAATTAAGTAGCAAGCCCAGCCGGAACACGGACCGGCAACCCACGACGAGCTGCCCTACCCAGTAGGCCGCCGAGCTGCAGCTGGCAGTCGTGTAGCGAATACCTAACCCCATGACCACCCCGCCAAGGCCGATCAAAGCGAGGTGAACAGGGAAGCTCAAGGCCAGACAGAAGATCGGGGGAAGCCATCGGTGGTGGACCTCGAGCACGGTTTCACTGGCTGGCCTTCCCACGAGGGCCAGACGGGAAATCAACCAAACATGGATGGATCACCCAATGACTCAACAAACCCTTCAGCAACTGCTTATCGAGCGCGTCAGCATCTACGCCCAGTCGGATCGTGCGCGCGAACTAATCGACCAAGGCGTTGAAAGCATGTTCAAGGACGTGGTGAAAGACACTTTCCGCTCCTATGGCGACTTCGGTAAATCCGTGCAGGAAGCCATCAAGGCGGCTCTTCCAGCGAACGTCACCGACATGTTCGAGCTGCAGCGTTACAACGCTCTTGTTGCAAACGCCCTTCGCGAGAAATGGGAAGCAGCAGCGCTGCAGTCCACCGTGCTGGACCAGGCAGAGAAAGCAATTGCAGAGGTGATGGACGGTGAAGGACTGCTGAGCGGTGAAGTGTCGCTCAAAGCGTTGCTGGATGAGTTCGTAAGCGAGCACCGCGAGAAAGCCGCCGAGGAACACTGGAACAGCCCTGAGATTCGCATCGAAGAAACAATGAGCGGGCGGTCGGAGTTCCTCTACATAGGCTTTGATCCAGAACCAGAAGATAGTCGCGCCCTGTCTTCCTGGCGCACTGAGCCTAGGGGGATCTACAGCTTGAAAAACTCGCTGCACCTTCACATTGTCGGCTCGCGCAAGACAGATGACTCGCATCGCCCAATTCTCCAGGTGGCCGAAGTCCTCAGTGCGAAGCTGGACGACAAACGAATAGCCGTGAACATGCGGATTCGCTCGAAATGGGAACGCATGCTGGCCTCGCTCTATTTCGGCAACGCCGTACTACTCATCGACTGCGATGCAGACGAATTCAGTTACGGCTTCGACGACTGACTAAAACACCAACCAAGGAGTAGGACCATGCTGATACTGACCCGCAAAGTGGGCGAAACCATCGTGATTAACGACACCATCCGCGTGACGGTGCTGCAGGTAAAGGGCGGCCAGGTACGCCTGGGCATCGAAGCACCAAAGGACGTGTCAGTGCACAGACAGGAGATTCAGGAGCGCATCGATTCAAAAGCCGAGGCTGCTGCCTGAACCCATTTCACTGGCTGGCCTTGGCGACAGGGCCAGACGGGAAATCAACCGCCCTGGAGGGCAAGACGATGACCGATTTAACTATGGCGCAAAAAGTCGCTGACTCGGACGACTTCGATGTCCTCTGGGCTGAGGTAGATCACGTTGATCGCCTCGACGACGGATCTGATCTCTACACCTACCTCGACGGTAGTCAGCTCAATGTTTCCAAATCAGGCACTAAGGTTATCGACCTGCAGAGCACCTAATTCTCTGACAGCCGGAAAGACGGCCCGATGCCCTGCTCCCCATCGCAGGCTGCATCGGAGATTGATCGGAGCGTGCTCAAGCGGGCTGCAGCGCTAGGATCGCAAAGACCCGTGAACCTCCTGAGCCGGTATATGCGAGACGGCCAATACCAGAAACGCGGCGGGAACCAAGCAGGGGTAGCGCCCTGGTGTTCCGATCAATCTCCGATGCAGACACATCGTTAAGCGCATCACCGTGACTCTTATGAGACGTAAGGCTCACGATCATCGACCTTAATCAACGTTCAACGCAGGCGAATCCGGGGCCAGCCGGCCAGACCAGATGCATGTGAGGTAGCGCTCACCGCCTGCACCCTCTCCCTTCACATACGACCGCATTAGGCAGGCGCCAGGCCCGCGCTTTCGGCTGCGCGGGGGTTTGGTCACCCGCCCTGACGCCTGACCAATGCGGTTGCTGAGGACAATCATGGAAACGATCACCTGCGGCTCATGGACCGGCCAGCTCGGCAAAGCGCTGGCACCCCGTGAGCTCGAAGCACTGCTGTGGGTGGCCCAAGGGCTGACCACCAAAGAGATCGCTCGGCATATGGCCGTCAGCCCGGGCACGGTGGCCAACCGTATCGAGGCTGCGCTGTTCAAGCTGGAGGCCGGCCGCCGCATCGAGGCGGTTACCAAGGCCATGCGCCAGCAGATCATCAGCCCGCTCTGCATCGTGCTGGCAGCCCTCATCGCCATGCACTCGACCTTCAGTGACAACGACCCAATGCGCCGCGACCGTCGTGCTCCGGAACGCCGCACAGCACAAGTCCGAATTGTTCGTAGAGCCGAAGCCCTCGAGCTCCACGCCTGACCGAGGATCAACCTATGCAAACTGCAACAAGCATCGCCTTCGCTCAAAGCGTTCCGAAACTCAAGGCGCTTCTGGCAAGTACCAGCATTGCTCGTGACGAGGCTCGCGCCCGAATCAAGTCATCGGCCCCGCGATTCCAAGCGAAGGGCCGCGGCAAGATCTGGGAGGTAATCGAGATCAGCACCGGCGCCATCATGGGCATTGCTTATCAGTACGAAACGGCGCTGGTATTCGTCAATGCGATGGAAGCGGGCGCCGCTAGCAAAGGCCTGCGGCAATGAGCAAGCGCAAGCCGCACAACATGCGTGCCCGGCTGGATAGAACCTGCCGCGCCCTGGTGTCAGCAAACCATGCCGCCGTGGTGAACATCGATCCCAGCGGCCAGCAGGTGCTGATCAATTGGAAGAACCTCAAGCAGATCCGGGTGCGACAGATCGTAGACGCCGTCTGCGATATCCCTCACCGCTGGACCATCTACCTCAGCGTGCTGTGCCGAACTGAGTTTGGCGAGCGGTACCACAAGTCAGTAGAGGTCGCGCCACTGGGCAACTACCAGGCCGAGCATCTGACCGACGTGATTGAGGCGACCTACACAGACCTGCGGGCCACGGCCAATCCTAATCACCTGGTGGCAGCCGGCTGGATCGCCATCCCAACCGACACAACGCTCGACGAAGCAGAGGCCGCAAAGATCTTTGCAGCTGTCGGCGCCTGGAATCAGCAGAAATCAGCATGAAACGAATTACCGCGCGCGTACGGCAGGGCCGGCGCCAGCAGCACATCAACCTGCCGCCCAGCGGCTTGGGAGGTATCGGCCATGGCCGAGCAGAAGACCGGAGCCGCGAAGCACTCTGCGGATTACCGCGATCGCGAGAAGAAGAAGGCCGAGAAGCTGGGCATCGAGAAGGTGTTCTTCAACATGCCGGAAGGGATCAAGGCTGCAATGGCTGCCGAGATCGAGCGCCACGGCTACGACCAGGTGCAGGAGCTCTGGCAGGACCTGGCATTGTCGTGGATTGCGCAGGATCCCGAGGAGCGGGCTCGCCGCCTTGAACGACCTGACGCGCCAGCTTTTTACATATCGCCAAAACTAGCGCGACAGTTCAACGAGGCCAGCATGGCTGAACTGAGGCGCAACCCTGGCGACGAGATCGTCAGGCCGTAGACCCAACCACCACCGTCCTGATCGCCACCATGCCGCCAGTCGGCCACGGAGGAATACCCATGCCCATTCGCCACACAGTTATGCACTTCATTGACAAGAAGGCGGACGGCAGTCCAGCGGCCTTGCACATGGCCAGCGCCAGCCTGCCGGAAAGCGGCGCCATCGAAAACCTGGTGCACGATGTCAACGACGGCTACAACGCCAAGACCGGCAAGGCCTGGGGCTTCTTCCACGGCGAATCCGGCGCCTTCCCCCTCAGCGGATGGCTGGCCAAGGTCGTCAGCGGCGACATGCAGTTCATCGACTTCACGCGCACCGCGATTGAGCACCTGATGCGCCTCATGCAGGAATCCAACCTGGCTGTCGGCGGTCATGTTCTCTTCGCACTGTACCAGCAAGGCATGACCGACTACTTGACCATCGCAATCCTGCGCCAGGCTGAGACGATCTCGGTTGCTGATGACCTCACCGTGTCCGTGTCGCGCCACCTGGACACCAGCGCCCTTCACTTCGCGGCGAGGATCAACCTCAGCGAGTGGAAGCACAACCCAGCCTCGCGCCAGTACATCTCGTTCATCAAGAGCAAGACCGGCCGCAAGGCTTCCGACTACTTCCGAGACTTCATCGGCTGTCAGGAAGGTATCGACAGCCCCGGCGAGACACGCACGCTGCTCAAGGCCTTCGCCGACTTCGTGCAGGCGGAGGATCTGCAGAGCGAAAGCGCAAGCGAAAAGAGGCAAAGACTGTTGGCTTACGCGCAAGCGCAGGGCAAGCTGGGCGAGCCGATTAGCCTGGACGAACTGTCCGAGGTGCTGGATGAGGATAGGCCCAAGACCTTCGCCGACTTCATCAGGGCGGGCGATTACGGAATATCCGAGGCCTTCGCCGCAGACAAGCGCACCCTCAACCAGTATCGTCGCTACACCGTTCGCGCCGAAGGCATGTCGATCAGCTTCGAGGCGCACTTGCTTGGTGAGCGAGTCGAGTTCGATCAGGCCAGCGCCAGCCTGACCATCAAGAACCTGCCCGCGCAGCTTGTTGGACAACTACGGCGCTCCGCTTGAATCGGATCGTCCCTTATACTGCCAACTTGAAAGAACTCTAGGATTACCGATCCGCTTTATCTTCGAACCGGGCCTTTACTTTCCCGTATTTTACCCGCTAGTTCTATCGTCTTACGTTGACGATCACTAAAAAGGACCTCAACAAGCACATCCATGATGGTAAACGCACTTTCAACATCATCGTGGTTCAACGTTGAATCGCTGTGACTACCGTCGTTCCCCAGCCACCGAATGGCATCCAAAAGCGCAAATTCATTAGAATCATTAGGAAGCTTCTTGATTCGATTCCCCAAGCTTATGAATTTTTCACGAGTCGACCGCTCAATCCCGAGCGTGTTAAGTATTTCCTCGGCTGCCATCCGTAAGCTATTGCAGGCAGATGCAGGGCTTGAAAAGTACTGAGCAGCTGCGTTGTGCAAATGCTTACATACATCGTCTGGCGTTGCGGGAGGGCAATTTATGAATTGTAATGGCGGCCAAAAATACTGAGGACGGTAATAAGTAACCCAATAGCGCTCCCACTCGCCATTAAAATCGACCTCGTGTTCCTGCTCAACAAAGCCATCACCTATGGCGATGATAATTTCTTGACAACTACCACACTTCAAGTCAACTCGAAATATCTGCACATCATTTTCAGGCTCCCACCAACCCTCGACGCTACCCTGCTCCATTTCTCGGTTAGAGGCTGCTGTAGACTGGGCGAAATGATCGACCTTCATCAAGGTACCTTTTCGACAGGCAGGGCATTTGTAAGCCGGGATAGAGTCCAATTTAAAGTAAGTCTTAAAAAAATCCTTATCCATTGTTTGCCTTCCTAGGTTCAAGTCACGACCGGGCCTTTTCGGAAGCCCGTAATACTCGATTTTCACTAAAACTGCCACCATTACCGCATCCGACCACGGAGGGCGGCGCATGTATGGAGAAAGCCATGAGCCAGTTCTACCTACAGGACAGCCGCAGCAACACCGGTGACGGCCTCATGTTCTGGGCCTTGGGCGGCGGTTACACCACCAACCTCGACAGGGCCGAACTGTTCACCCAGGAGCAAGCCTGTGGCCACCGGGATACAGACATCCCCTGGCCAAAGAATTACGTCGATGCCCGCGCACATCTCGGCGTCGACCACCAGTACATCAGCATGGACGAAGCTCGCGACCAGCTGAACCCGGGATGCACTGTGGTCCTGCAGATCCCAGGGCACTGGAATGGGAACGACATTGCCTTGGCCAGGTGGCCAATAGGCCACACGTACCGATTCGAGAAAGCACACCACCTCACGCTTGAGGCTGCCGAGGCAATCGGCAGCACCCCAGAGGAAGCAGTGATCTGGCCAGTGGCTTACCTCGAGGCAAAGGCCCGGCGGCTGGTGCACAAGCGGGACGTGAATATCAAAGAGGCCCTGCGTGGTACCGGTATCGAGAAGGCAGTGTCCAGGAAGCAGCGCAAGCCTTGGGAGCGGCCGCTCAACTGCCACGGCTGCGGACGCTTCATCAGCTGGGATGGCCGACACCTCAACGACTGTCAGAACTGCGGCGCGAACAACTGCCCCTGACCCTCCGGCGCTGCCCGCCAGCGCGTCAGCCCTTCCGGTATACCTCAGGTGACCAGGCGCTGCTGAAGACGATGACGCCAAAGATCATCAGATAAAGCCAGTGCTGGCTCGGGTACGAGAAAGAGCCTACCTGGCCGACCACAAAAGCGGCGCCACCCACAACAAGGCGCTGCCGGCGGGTGAACTTCTGCCTCACCGCTACCAGCTTTCTCTTCCATCCCATTACCACTCTCCTTGTCTGGTAAACGTCGAAGCATATCACTCGGCGCTGCCCTCCAGCGCCTTCCCCTATTCAACGATAACGCCTCCCCGGCGAGGGCGGCGCCTGCACGCATGGAGCAAGCCATGACTATCTCAGCGCCGGTGATCCGGTACCACGGCTCCAAGTTCCGGCTGGCGTCTTGGGTGACCCAGTACTTCCCGCGCCATACATGCTACGTCGAGCCTTTCGGCGGTGCCGCCGGCGTTTTGATGCAGAAGCCGCGCTCGTACGCGGAGGTCTACAACGACCTGGATGGCGACATTGTGAACCTGTTCCGCGTGTTGCAGGCTCCGCAGAGCCGCGCTGCGCTGTTCGAGGCGGTCGTACTTACGCCATATGCCAGGCAAGAGTTCGAACGCGCATGGGAGCCTACTGAGGACCCAGTCGAACGGGCGCGACGGACCATCATCCGTGCACAGATGGGCTTCGGCTCCGCTGGTGCCACAAAAGGAATCACCGGCTTTCGTATCGACACCAAGCGCGAGTACGGAACCGCCCAATTACTCTGGCTCCAGTACCCAGAGTCGATCGCCACAATCGGACAGCGCCTGATCGGCGTCCTGATCGAGAACAGGCCCGCGGTCGAGGTCATGCAGGCGCACGACGCCAGGACGACCCTGCACTACGTGGACCCTCCGTATGTGCACGAGACCAGATACAAGAACGCCCAAAGCGGCCGCTATTACCGGCACGAGATGGACGACGACCAGCACGCCGAGCTGCTTCGCTCGTTGCTCGAGCTAGAAGGAATGGTCGCGCTGTCCGGGTACCCCAACGAGCTCTACGACGACACGCTGGTTGGTTGGACCAAGCACGCGACCTCGGCCCGCATATCAGCAGGACGAGGCACCGCCTGCCGTACCGAATGCCTGTGGCTAAACCCTGCCTGCCAAAGGTCGAGCAGCCAATTCAGCCTGTTCGGTAGTTGACCGCCACACCCCTTCCCATTCAGTCACGCCGACCGGCGAGGTAACCCATGCCCACAGAAAACCGATCCAGCAACACAGAGATGGTCAGCGTGCCGCGCGTGCACGAACTGAAAATCCGACAGACCCCACTGGCTGACCTGCTCAGCGGACTCAAGACCGGTGAGATCCGGGACTGCTCAGATCGTGAGTTCGCCGTGGGCGACACCGTTCTGCTCCGCGAGATTGACAATGGCCGTGATTACACCGGCACAGTTGCGCGCCGGACCATCACCCATGTGCAAAAACACTACGGCCTGCCGGATCACCTGTGCGTTCTGAGCTACGGCCAGCCAGCCCCTCAGCCCCACCCCGACCCTATAGCCTGGATGGTTGGTACTGCCATCTGGTGGACCAAAGAAGAGGCAGAGAGGGATGCGGCGGCGACTGGGCTGCCGATTGTTGGCCTGGGGCCGATGACCGTATCTGCCGAGGTTGAGCGCCTGACCAAGGTCACGGCGTTCGTCCAGCGACTGGTCGATTGCTCAGGCACCCAGCCCAGCGTGGCCACGGGCTACCTGCGCGACATCCTGGATGAACTCAAGGGGAACACAAAGCCTACCGCGCCTGTCGAGCGCGATGAGCGAGCTGCCTTCGAGCATCACCACCGGATCTGCGACCTGGTTCGCGATGAAGACTGCCCTGACGACTACCGGAATCAAAGCGTTCAGGACTCTTGGGAGGGCTGGCAAGCTCGCGCCGAACAAGAGATCCGGCCATGAAAGTCCATTGGGCTGCCCACATCGAGTATGACCACGACGGCAACGATCACGAACACTTCTCGGCCTGTGGCGTAGGCCGTGGCCGCCGTGACGGCGAAGAATGGGAATCGGCGCGGTTCAAGTCCGAAGTCACCTGCAAGACCTGCCTGAAGGTAATCGCAAAGCAAGAGCGCAAGTCATCCTGACCAAAGGAGTACAAATGTACTCCTACCATCTGTAACCCCTCTCCCCTCTATTCACTGCCGCGATATGGCGGCAAAGGAACCTGCATGCCTGCAAAACAGCATCCGCTCGACGTGCAGAGCGTTGGCGAAGACACCTACATCGTCATGAGCAAGGGGCATCACGACCTCGAGCAGTTCATGGCCGCAGCCATCAAGCAGTATCCAGGCTGGGCGCTTGGCGGCCCTGTCCACGTCTGGATCAAGACAACCCCGGGTCGCGGCACCTACGCATGCATGTACAACATGGTGCCAGAGGGAACCCGAGGTGCCTGGCCTGCGACCTACTGCCATGAGTACGGCGAAGGCTACGAGCGCTACAGCGGCGAGGTGCAGCCATGACCCGCCTCGCCCTCTGCCTCCTGCTACTGGCCGCCCTGGCCGGCTGCAAGCCTAGCTGCTGGAGCAGCGATCCGGACCAATGCAAAGCCGAACGCGAGCAGGCAAGGATCCAGGCGAACCGCGAAAATATGGCCAGCCACTTCCACGGCTCGGACCCAAACCCAGCGACGACCCGCATGGACGTCTACCGCGACTCGGCCAACGGAGTTACCTGCTGGTCAATGGGCGGGAACACCCTGTCTTGCCTTCCCGATTGGATGTTGAAAAACCCTGTGCAGGCCCGCACCGACGCAGCCTGGCCACCCTCCCCGCACGAACAACAACCCGAACCTACACCCGCACTGGCGCCTGGGCGCTGGATTGATGAGAGGTATGAGCTGTGAAGATCGGCAAACTTTTTATAGGGCTCAACTGGTGCTACGGCGGCAAGGACGAGGCTGTTGTCGCCAGTTGGACCCTGAAGTGCGGCTACTGGCGCTGGGCGGTCTGGTGGCGAAAACCAGAGAAGGCGCTGTGCCTTCCCGCCTTTGGCCCCGCAATGGCGGCGGGAACCAAGTACCAAGTCGGCCAGGGCCACTTCGGTGCCTGGGCGCGACTGCCTTTGCTGGGGTCGTTCTCGATCTCAACCCAGCCACCCTACCCCAGCCAGGTGTATCCATGACTGACCTCATCGAAGTGAAGACTGCGGACCTAGCAGACGAGGCCCTAGGCTGGGCGGTGGGCAAGGCCGAGGGGGTGGCTCTGCACCTCGAGCCGCCCCAGTACGGCAACGGCTGGCGCGTGTTCGCCATCTATCGGGGCGAGGCGACTGCGCGCTGCGAGCGGTACAACCCTTGGGAGGCCTGGGCGATGGGCGGGCCGCTGGTAGCGAAATACCGCATCGGTTTCGGCCTTTACTCAGACTCGTTCTTCGCCGTCATTGGACTGGACGATATTGCGGGGGACGGGGATGGCTTGACCCACCTGGTCGCAGCAATGCGCGCGATCGTCGGTGCAAAGCTTGGCGATACCGTCCAGGTGCCCAAGGAGCTGATGCCATGACCGAACAAAGCACAAAGGAATTCTACTCTGTCGATCAAGCCTCTCAGCATGCTGCTGAATGGTGCAAACGCAACCCCGCATGGCGCCGGATCTGCGATATCCCGGATATCTCCGTGTTCGAAAAAAACTACGATGAGATTCCAAAGCGCGAGCGCGCCTACTGGGAAAAGAACGGCGGCGAAGAGTGCTGGCGTGAATTCGGCGCCGGAGGAACCAAGGTGCCTACCGGATTCATCTCTGGAAAGGGCGAGTTCTTCGACCACGTCCTGAAAGTGCCACTCCATCACAACATGATGATGGTGTACCGCGTCGGCAAAAGGTGGAAGCCATGAACGACCTCGCCCCCATCGTCGACCTGATAGGAAGGAGGCCGACGTGAACAGCCACCAGTACCAGCCGTTCTCTGCTCGGGGCTTCGGTAGCTGGCACACCTGCAGCGTCTGCGGAACAGCGAAGCACAGCGGCTACTACTGGCTTGGCGGCTACAAGAGCAAGACGGAGCCGCCCTGCATCGCCTGGAAGATCGATCAAGAGTGGAAAGCCCAGGCCATCCCCGCGCCAATCACCGAAGCCTAACCCTCCCTCTACTACTCAAGCCCGCCGACATGCGCGGGCGAGGATTACCAATGTCTGTACAAAAAACGATCTGCATCTACCACGGCAACTGCGCGGATGGCTTCGGCGCAGCTTGGGCGGTACGCCATGCGCTGGGCGACAGAGTCGAGTTCGTGGCCGCAAAGCACGGTGACACGCCGCCGGACGTGGCCGGCCGTGACGTGGTGATCGTCGATTTCAGCTACAAGCGGGACGTGCTGGCTGAAATGGGCGAAGTCGCCAACCGGGTTCTGGTGCTGGACCACCACAAAACAGCGCAGGCGGATCTGGACTGCTTTGATCCTTTTGAGGCCGGCGTGCGCAGCGATCGCGCTGACTGCCCGGGAGCGACAAAGCAACTCGGCTGGGAGACGGCCATCGGCATTGCATCGGAACGCGGCGCACCTCGAGTCGCGGTTTGCTTCGACATGCACCGCAGTGGAGCCATGCTTGCTTGGGACCATTTCCACCCTGGACAGCAGCCGCCGAAACTGCTGCGCCATATTCAGGATCGCGACCTCTGGCTATTCCAGCTGGACGGGACCCGCGAGATCCAGGCCAACCTATTCAGCTACCCCTATGACTTCGAGGTCTGGGACAAGCTGATGGCCGCCGACGTTGAAACGCTTCGCTCTGATGGCGCCGCGATTGAGCGCAAACACCACAAGGACATTGCCGAGCTGGTCGCGGTAATGAAGCGGCGCCTGGTCATCGGCGGTCACGATGTACCGGTGGCCAGCTTGCCATACACGCTCACCAGCGATGCGGGCCACCTCATGGCCCAAGGCGAACCATTCGCCGCCTGCTACTGGGATACACCTGACGGGCGCGTGTTCAGCCTACGCAGCACCGACGAGGGCATGGATGTGTCGGAGATCGCCAAGCAGTACGGCGGTGGTGGCCACCGCAACGCCTCCGGTTTCCGAGTTCCGTTCGGTCACGACCTGACCAAGTAACCCGCCCGTTAACTCAGCCCGCCGGCAGACGCTCGCGGGCATGGAGAGCTATTGCCATGACGAAAGAAGAATTGGCCAGCCTGCCCGTAAAGGTGAGCGCCGCCATTGAGGCTGGGAAAGCTGCGGCCGCCGCGTGCAGTGACGATGGCGGCAGCGCCAACCTCGACCGCGTCGTTATTCCCATTCCCGGCCTGCGCGCCAGCCAAATCCCGAGCCTCCCCGGCTACATCCAGCAGCGCACCTCCTGGCACCGCCAATGAATTCACCTCGACACACCCTGGCCTGGCCAAGGCAACCAGCACAGTGCCGGGGTGCGCGCTATGCACCAGTCGCTCAAGGATCAGGGCGTCGACTGCTACATCTACTACCAGGTCGACTGACCACCAACCTGCCGCCACCGGCGGCGTGGAGACCATCATGTGCAAAGTCACACTCGACGAATGGGCGCACGATCACTTCAGAACGCCGCCCAGCGGCAACACCCTTCGCCGCTGGGCCCGCGAGGGCCTGATTACACCAGCCCCGGTAAAGCACGGACGCAGATACTATGTGGAGGCTGACGCCTGCTACCGGGAGCCCGAGCCCCTGCCACGCGCCCCTGCGGGCAGTTCCCTTGTTAATCGAATTGCGAGTGCACGATATGGCGCCCAGGCCGCGTAATCCTGGTTCAAAGGACCTACCGCCCAACCTCTACAGAAAGACCGACAAGCGTAACGGGGTCACCTACTACACCTACCGCGACCCCGTGAGCAATCGGATGTTTGGCCTGGGCAGCGACAAGGCAAAAGCGATCGCTGAGGCGGTCTCCGCCAACATGGCCCTGCAGGTCGCGCCGCCCACCTTGTCAGCGCGCATAGCGCCCGAACCGAGCGCGCCTGATCGGAAACTCAGCGAGTGGATCGTCGAGTACCTGGCAGACCTGAAGGACCGTGAGCTTTCAGAATCGAGCATGCGCAACCTTCGAATGCGACTGAATCGGGTCGAGAAATCATTTGGCGAGCGCGGTATCCGCACGCTGACGACCATGGACATCGCGGATTACCTGTCGACCTACGTCAAAGAGGGTAAAGCCCAGATGGCCAGGGCTATGCGCTCCCTACTTCGCGACCTTTTCATGGGGGCCATGTCCAGGGGCTGGGTAGACGCCAATCCGGTCGAAGCCACTAGAGCCGCCCGGGTCAAGATCAAGCGCCAGCGCCTGACGCTAGAGCTGTGGAAAGCGACCTATAAGGAGGCTGCACAGCCATGGCTAAAGCGCGCCATGGAGCTCGCTCTTATAACCGGGCAGCGCCGCGAGGACATTGCTTCATTCGTTTTCAAGGATGAGGTGGACGGATTCCTGCAGGTCGTCCAATCGAAGACAGGGGCCAGACTAAGGATCAGCACAAGCGTAACGCTGGAATGCATCAGCCTGAGCCTGGGTGAAGTGATACGGCGTTGCCGGGATCGAGTGCTGTCGAAGCACCTGGTGCACCACCACCGGACAATCAGCCGCGCAAAGGCGGGATCTCCCATCATGCTCGACACAATCAGCAAAGAGTTCGCGGCGGCGCGGGACAGGGCCGCTGTAAAGCTTGGGCTCGACCTGGGTGCCAGTCCGCCAACCTTTCATGAGCAGCGATCCTTAGCGGCCCGGCTGCATGAAGAAGAGGGTCGAGATGCGCAGCGACTTCTGGGTCACCGTTCGGCCAAGATGACCGACCTCTACCGCGACAGCCGTGGCGCTGAGTGGATCGATGTCGCATAATCCTGCGACTAATTTTTGGGAGATATTGGGGAGGATTTGGGGATAATCCCCACCCCCTTTAAATTCAATGACTTACACTCTTTACGGCATCAAAGCCTGCGATACCATGAAAAAAGCACGAACCTGGCTCGACGACCAGGGCATCGTCTACGAATTCCATGACTACAAGACCCAAGGCATCGACCGTGACAGCCTGAACCGCTGGTGTGGCGAACACGGCTGGGAAGTCATCCTCAACCGTGCCGGCACCACCTTCCGCAAGCTGGATGACGCCAGCAAGGCAGACCTCGACCAGGCCAAGGCCGTCGAGTTGATGCTGGCCCAGCCGTCGATGATCAAACGCCCGGTGCTGGACCTTGGCGCGCGTACGCTGGTGGGCTTCAAGCCCGACCTTTACGCAGCGACCCTGGCCTGACCACCCCCTATTTCGCACGAGGTAATTCCATGTCCAATACTCTGTTCAGCCTGGCCTTCGGTGTCGGCTCCCAGAACCGCCAGGGCGCCTGGCTGGAAGTGTTCTACGCACAACCCCTGCTCAACCCGAGCGCTGAACTGGTCGCAGCCATCGCCCCGGTACTGGGCTATGAAGGCGGCAACCAGGCGATCGCCTTCAGCAATGCCCAGGCCGCACAACTGGCCGAAGCCGTGCGGGGCGTGGACGCAGCCCAAGCGGCACTGCTGACCCGCCTGGCCGAGAGCCACAAGCCGCTGGTCGCCACGCTGCTGGCCGAAGACGCCGCCCTGGCTTCCACGCCTGAGGCATACCTCAAGCTGCACCTGCTGTCGCACCGCCTGGTCAAACCCCACGGCGTTAGCCTGGCGGGTATCTTCCCACTGCTGCCGAACGTGGCCTGGACCAACCTGGGCGCAGTCGACCTGGCCGAGCTGGCCGAGCTGCAACTGGAAGCGCGCCTGAAGGGTGAGCTGCTGGAAGTGTTTTCGGTAGACAAGTTCCCGAAAATGACCGACTACGTGGTACCTGCCGGCGTGCGCATCGCCGACACCGCCCGTGTGCGCCTGGGCGCCTACATCGGTGAAGGCACCACCATCATGCACGAAGGCTTCGTCAACTTTAACGCGGGCACCGAAGGCCCGGGCATGATCGAAGGCCGCGTCTCGGCGGGCGTGTTCGTTGGCAAGGGCTCAGACCTGGGCGGCGGTTGCTCGACCATGGGCACGTTGTCGGGTGGCGGCAACATCGTCATCAAGGTAGGCGAAGGCTGCCTGATCGGCGCCAACGCAGGTATCGGCATTCCGCTGGGCGATCGCAACACCGTCGAAGCCGGCCTCTACATCACCGCAGGTATCAAGGTGAACCTGCTGGACGAGAACAACGAGCTGGTCAAGGTGGTCAAGGCCCGCGACCTGGCCGGGCAGACCGACCTGCTGTTCCGTCGCAACTCGCTCAACGGTGCAGTGGAATGCAAGACCCACAAGTCGGCCATCGAGCTGAACGAGGCGCTGCACGCGCACAACTGAAAACCTGACAAGGTTTGAAGTGTTAAGATCGGGTCTGGTGCACATGCGCCAGACCCGATTTTCATTCCAGGCCCCGCGAACATGCTCCAGCCCTCCCCCTGGCGTGCCGATTTCCCCGCCATCGCCGCTCTGCAACGCCAGCACCAGACTTACCTGGACAGCGCCGCTACTGCCCAAAAACCCCAGGCGCTACTCGATGCCTTGGCCCACTACTACGGCAACGGTGCGGCCAATGTGCACCGGGCCCAGCACCTGCCGGGCGCCCTGGCAACCCAGGCGTTCGAGACCAGCCGCAACAAGGTGGCGGCCTGGCTCAATGCCGAGCAAGCCAGCCAGATTGTGTTCACCCACGGTGCGACATCAGCGCTCAACCTGCTGGCGTATGGCCTGGCGCATCGCTTTGAAGCGGGCGAAGAAATCGCCATCAGTGCCCTTGAACATCATGCCAACCTGCTGCCCTGGCAGCAGTTGGCCCAGCGCCGCAACCTGCGCCTGGTGGTACTGCCGGTGGATGCCAGTGGTCATATCGACCTGGAGCAGGCGCTGCAACTGATCGGCCCGCGCACCCGCGTGCTGGCTGTCAGCCAGTTGTCCAACGTGCTGGGCACCTGGCAGCCGCTGCAAGCACTGTTGGCCCATGCCCGTGCGCAAGGCGCGATAACGGTGGTGGACGGTGCTCAGGGCGTGGTGCATGGCCAGCACGATGTGCAGCGGTTGGGGTGCGACTTCTACGTGTTCTCCAGCCACAAGCTCTACGGGCCCGATGGCGTCGGGGTGCTGTACGGGCACAGCCAGGCGCTACCCCTGCTGAAGCATTGGCAGTTCGGCGGTGAAATGGTGCAAGTGGCCGACTATCAAAGCGCCAGCTTCCGCCCTGCACCGCTGGGGCTGGAAGCCGGTACGCCGCCTATTGCCGGGGTGATCGGCCTTGGGGCAACCCTCGGCTACCTGGGTAGCCTGGACGCTTCGGCGATCAACGCCCACGAGGCCACCTTGCACCAGCATCTGCTGCGCGGCCTGGCCGAGCGCGATGGCATACGGTTGGTGGGTGCGCCCGAAACGGCACTGGCCAGCTTCGTGGTGGAAGGCGTCCACCACGCTGACATCGCCCACCTGCTGACCGAGCAGGGTATCGCCGTACGGGCCGGCCACCACTGTGCGATGCCCCTGCTCAACGGGCTTGGGCTGGACGGTGCCATCCGTGTTTCCTTGGGGATGTACAACGACGGTGACGACCTGCAACGGTTCTTCAGCGCGCTGGATCAGGCACTGGAGTTGCTTCGATGAGCTTGCCGGAGCAGGCGCAGCAGGCGCTGGATACGTTTGCCCAAGGCAAGGGCTGGGAGCAGCGGGCCCGCTTGCTGATGCAATGGGGCGACCAGCTGGAGCCTCTGACAGCCGCCGATAAAACCGAAGCCAACCGGGTGCATGGGTGCGAAAGCCTGGTGTGGCTGGTGGCAGAGCAGGTGGATGGGCGTTGGCGGTTCAAGGCCAGCAGTGATGCACGCCTGTTGCGAGGCCTGCTGGCCTTGCTTCTGGTGCGGGTGCAAGGCCTGGCGGTTGCAGACCTGGCGGGGCTCGACCTGCGCGACTGGTTCAGCCAGCTGGGCCTGGAGCGCCAGCTGTCGCCATCGCGCAGCAACGGGCTGCATGCGGTGGTGCAGCGGATGGCGGAACTGGCCTCTGGCCGCTGATCGCCACCTACGGGGCGGGGCGCTCGGAGGGGCGGCGGGCGCCGGCTACCAGCTTCTCCACCGCCTTGCTCGCCGCCACCATGCCGAAGGTGGCTGTCACCATCATCACCGCACCAAAGCCACCGGCGCAGTCCAGCCGCACGCCCTCACCCACGAAGCTTTTCTGCAGGCACACACTGCCATCCCCTTTGGGATAACGCAGTTGTTCGCTGGAAAACACACAAGGCACACCGTAGTTGCGGCTGACATTGCGCGAGAAGTTGTAATCGCGGCGCAGGGTTGAGCGCACCCGCGAGGCCAGCGGGTCGTTGAAGGTCTTGTTGAGGTCGGCAATCTGCACCTGGGTTGGGTCGATCTGCCCGCCCGCGCCACCGGTGGTGACCACGGCGATCTTGCGGCGGCGGCACCAGGCGATCAGCGCCGCCTTGGCCATCACGCTGTCGATGCAGTCGATCACGCAATCCAGGTGCTCGGTGATGTATTGGACCATGGTGTCACGGGTGACGAAATCGGCCACCGCATGCACCTTGCACGCCGGGTTGATCGCGCGCAGGCGCTCGGCCATGACGTCCACCTTCGCCCGGCCTACCTGCCCCTCCAGGGCATGGGCCTGGCGGTTGGTGTTGCTGACGCAGACATCGTCCAGGTCGAACAGGGTAAGCTCGCCCACGCCACTGCGTGCCAGCGCCTCGGCCACCCACGAGCCTACGCCGCCTATCCCCACCACCGCCACGTGGGCCTGCTGCAGGCGTTGCAACCCCTGGTCGCCATACAACCGGGCGACACCGGCGAAGCGTGGATCCTCTGTACTCATGCTCAACCCCCAAAAAACCGGCGCGCAGTATAAGCGAGCCTGCCCTCAGCCTGCACCGTTAGGAAAGATCCTATCAACCCTGCTTTAATGTCCTATCACCTCGACACATATGGACGACAATGTCTTCACGTAAATTCGGCCTGAACCTGGTTGTGGTCCTGGCCATCGCCGCGTTGTTCACCGGCTTCTGGGCGCTGATCAACCGCCCCGTTTCGGCGCCTGCGTGGCCTGAGCAGATCTCCGGCTTCTCCTACTCGCCATTCCGCCTGGGGGAGAGCCCGCAGAAAGGCCAGTACCCCGACGACAACGAGATGCGCCAGGACCTGGAGCAGTTGAGCAAACTGACCGACAGCATTCGTATCTATACGGTGGAAGGCACCCAGGCCGATATCCCGAAGTTGGCCGAGGAGTTTGGCCTGCGGGTCACCCTGGGCATCTGGATCAGCCCCGACCTGGAGCGCAACGAGCGGGAAATCGCCACAGCCATCGAGCTGGCCAATACCTCGCGCAGCGTCGTGCGTGTGGTGGTCGGCAACGAGGCGTTGTTCCGCGAAGAGGTCACCCCGGAAAACCTGATCAAGTACCTGGACCGGGTGCGCGCTGCCGTTAAAGTGCCGGTGACCACCAGTGAGCAGTGGCACATCTGGAAGCAGAACCCGCAACTGGCCAAGCATGTCGACCTGATTGCCGCGCACATCCTGCCGTACTGGGAATTCGTGCCCATGAAGGACTCGGTGGAATTCGTGCTGGACCGGGCCCGTGAGCTCAAGCACCAGTTCCCGCGCAAACCCCTGCTGCTGTCGGAGGTCGGCTGGCCCAGCAATGGCCGCATGCGCGGTGGCGCCGACGCCACCCAGGCCGACCAGGCGATCTACCTGCGCACCCTGGTCAACACCCTTAACCGTCGAGGCTTCAACTACTTCGTCATCGAGGCCTATGACCAGCCGTGGAAAGCCAGTGACGAAGGGTCGGTAGGCGCCTACTGGGGCGTGTTCAACGCCGAGCGCCAGCAGAAATTCAACTTCGAGGGCCCGGTGGTGGCGATCCCGCAGTGGCGCGCCTTGGCGGTAGCCTCGGTGGTGCTGGCACTGATCGCCTTGATGGTGCTGTTCATCGACGGTTCTGCCTTGCGCCAGCGGGGGCGCACCTTCCTCACCTTCATCACCTTCCTGTGCGGGTCGGTGCTGGTGTGGATTGCCTACGACTACAGCCAGCAATACAGCACCTGGTTCAGTTTGACGGTAGGCGTGCTGCTGGCCCTCGGGGCGCTGGGCGTCTTCATCGTGCTGCTTACCGAAGCCCACGAACTGGCCGAGGCGGTGTGGATCCACAAGCGCCGCCGCGAATTCCTGCCTGTGCAGGGCGACAGCCCCTACCGGCCCAAGGTCTCGGTGCATGTGCCGTGTTACAACGAACCGCCAGAGATGGTCAAACAGACCCTCGATGCCCTTGCCGCACTGGACTACCCCGACTACGAAGTGCTGGTGATCGACAACAACACCAAGGACCCGGCTGTGTGGGAGCCGCTGAAGGCCCACTGTGAAAAGCTCGGCGAACGTTTCAGGTTCTTCCACGTGGCACCGCTTGCCGGTTTCAAGGGCGGCGCCCTGAACTACCTGATTCCGCACACGGCCAAGGACGCCGAAGTGATTGCCGTGATCGACTCGGACTACTGCGTGGACCGCAACTGGCTCAAGCACATGGTGCCGCACTTCGCCGACCCGAAGATTGCCGTGGTGCAATCACCCCAGGACTACCGCGACCAGCACGAGAGCGCGTTCAAGAAGCTGTGCTACAGCGAGTACAAAGGCTTTTTCCACATTGGCATGGTCACCCGCAACGACCGGGACGCCATCATCCAGCATGGCACCATGACCATGACCCGCCGCAGTGTGCTGGACGAACTGGGCTGGGCCGAATGGTGCATCTGCGAGGACGCCGAACTGGGCCTGCGGGTCTTCGAAAAAGGCCTTTCGGCAGCCTACGCCCACAACAGCTACGGCAAGGGCCTGATGCCCGACACCTTCATCGACTTCAAGAAGCAGCGGTTCCGCTGGGCTTATGGGGCCATCCAGATCATCAAGCACCACGCGGGCGCCCTGCTGCGCGGCAAGGGCAGCGAACTGACACGGGGCCAGCGCTACCACTTTTTGGCCGGCTGGCTGCCCTGGATCGCCGATGGCATGAACATCTTCTTCACCGTCGGCGCGCTGCTGTGGTCGGCTGCCATGATCATCGTGCCGCACCGGGTGGACCCGCCGCTGATGATCTTTGCCATCCCGCCGCTGGCGCTGTTCTTCTTCAAGGTGGGCAAGATCATCTTCCTGTATCGCCGCGCAGTCGGGGTTAACCTCAAGGACGCCTTTGCGGCTGCGCTGGCCGGGCTGGCGCTGTCGCACACCATCGCCAAGGCCGTGCTGTATGGCTTCTTCACCAGCAGCATGCCGTTCTTCCGCACGCCAAAGAACGCCGACAGCCATGGGTTGCTGGTGGCCATTTCCGAGGCACGGGAGGAGCTGTTCATCATGGTGCTGTTGTGGGGCGCAGCCTTGGGCATCTACCTGGTGCAGGGGCTGCCAAGCTCGGACATGCGTTTCTGGGTGGCGATGTTGCTGGTGCAGTCGCTGCCGTATCTGGCGGCGCTGGTGATGGCGTTCCTCTCGTCGCTGCCCAAGCCTGAGGAAAAGGCCGTGCAGGCGCAGGAAGGTTGAGATTGGGGGCTGTTTTGCAGCCCGATCGCCGCAGTTCGTCGTCACGACGGGCCGGGGCGATCGGGCAGTGAAGGCTGACACCATTTGATATAAGATAACGCCCCTCAGATTTCCCCGCCTTGCCTTGCCCCGGAGTTACCCATGACGGCCCACGCCGACCTCTCGCCTACCCTTCAACTGGCCTGCGACCTGATCCGGCGCCCCTCGGTCACCCCCGTTGACGCCGATTGCCAGGCGCAGATGATGCACCGCCTGGGCGCCGTGGGTTTCCACCTTGAGCCGATGCGCATCGAAGACGTCGACAATTTCTGGGCCACTCACGGCAACCAGGAAGGCCCGGTGCTGTGCTTCGCTGGCCATACCGACGTGGTGCCGACCGGGCCGGTGCAGCAATGGCAGCATGAACCGTTCGATGCACTGATCGATGCTGACGGCATGCTCTGCGGCCGCGGTGCTGCCGACATGAAGGGCAGCCTGGCCTGCATGGTGATCGCCAGCGAACGCTTCGTGCAGGACTACCCGAACCACCGCGGCAAGGTGGCGTTCCTGATCACCAGCGACGAAGAAGGCCCGGCCCACCACGGCACCAAGGCGGTGGTCGAGCGCCTGCAGGCGCGTAACGAGCGCCTGGACTGGTGCATCGTCGGCGAGCCGTCCAGCACCCGCCTGCTGGGCGACGTGGTGAAAAACGGCCGGCGCGGCTCGCTCGGTGCCAAGCTGACCGTGCGCGGCAAGCAAGGCCATGTGGCCTACCCACACCTGGCGCGTAACCCTATTCACCTGGCCGCACCGGCACTGGCGGAGCTGGCCGCCGAGCACTGGGACGAGGGCAATGCCTTCTTCCCGCCCACCAGCTTCCAGATCTCCAACCTCAATTCCGGCACTGGTGCCACCAACGTGGTGCCGGGCGAACTCTACGCCCTGTTCAACTTCCGTTTTTCCACCGAATCCACGGTAGAAAGCCTGCAAGCGCGGGTAGCGGCGATTCTCGACAAGCACCAGTTGGACTGGTCGGTGGAGTGGGCACTGTCGGGGCTGCCGTTCCTCACCGAGCCAGGCGAGCTGCTCGACGCCGTGGCGGCCAGCATCAAGGGCGTCACCGGCCGTGACACCGTGCCCTCCACCAGCGGCGGCACCTCGGATGGCCGCTTCATTGCCACCATGGGCACCCAGGTGGTGGAGCTCGGCCCGGTCAACGCGACCATCCATCAGGTCGACGAGCGAATCCTGGCCAGCGACCTCGACCTGCTGACCGAGATCTATTACCACACCCTGGTAAGGTTGCTGGCCTGATGCTCACCTGCCCACTCTGCCAGGCGCCGCTCAGCCAGCTGGACAATGGCGTGGTATGCCCTGCCGGGCATCGCTTCGACCGCGCCCGCCAAGGCTACCTGAACCTGCTGCCGGTGCAGCACAAGAACAGCCGTGACCCGGGTGACAACCAGGCCATGGTCGAGGCCCGTCGCAACTTCCTCGACGCCGGCCACTATGCGCCGGTCGCCAAACGCCTGGCGGAGCTGGCCAGCGAGCGGCAACCCGGCGCCTGGCTGGATATCGGCTGTGGCGAGGGCTACTACACGGCCCAGCTTGCCCAGGCGCTGCCGGATGCCCAGGGCTATGCCCTGGATATCTCCCGTGAAGCGGTAAAGCGGGCGTGCCGGCGTGCCCCAGCCGTCACCTGGATGGTCGCCAGCATGGCCCGGGTGCCGCTGGCAGACCAAAGCTGCCAGTTCGTGGCCAGCGTGTTCAGCCCGCTGGACTGGGCCGAAGCAAGGCGCGTACTCAGCCCCGGTGGTGGCCTGATGCGTGTCGGCCCCACCAGCGGCCACCTGATGGAACTGCGCCAGGCGCTCTACGATGAAGTGCGGCCCTATGCCGACGACAAGCACCTGGGCCTGGTGCCCCCTGGCATGGCCCATGCCCATGGCGAAACCCTGGAGTTCCGCCTGAGCCTGGTTGCCCCCCAGGCCCGCGCCGACCTGCTGGCCATGACCCCACACGGCTGGCGCGCCAGTGCCGACAAACGTGCGCAGGTGATCGAGCACCCCGCGCCATTCGACGTTACAGTGTCCATGCGGTACGACTATTTCGTGCGCCAAGACTGAGCACACCCGGAGCCTTCATGCGCCAACCTGATATCGAGATCTACCTGAGGGACGCGGACGTCGACCACAAGCAGCTTGCCCAGTGGCTGACCCAGGCAATAGCCCCTTGCAGTGACTGGCAGCAGAAAGGCCAGACCTTCAAATGCCAGGCCGGTAACATTCCAGTCACCTGGTTACCCAAAGCTGTGGGGAAATGGAACAGCCTTTACCTGGAAAGCGACCAGACGCCGTGGGCCGATGATGTGGCCTGCGCCCGCGCTGCTTTCGCTGCACTGGGCGTGGAAGTACGTTGCGCACCGGGCGGCTGGGTAGAGGAAGACGGCGAGGAAGACGCCGACCGGTGGGTGCGCATCAGTGCCGACGGTGAAGAAGAAATCACCTGGCGTACCTGACTGCACCACGCCTGTCGTGAAGCCTGGCCTGCCGGTCACACCGGCAAGCCCGCTTGCGCCACAAACCCTGCATTGCGTGGCTCAGAGGCCTACCACGTCCTCGGCTTGCAAGCCTTTCTGGCCCTCGATGCAGGCGTATTCCACGCGTTGCCCTTCGACCAGGGTACGATGCCCCTCACCGCGGATCGCCCGATAGTGGACAAACACATCCGCGCCCCCCTCGCGCTGAATGAAGCCGTAACCCTTGGCATCGTTGAACCACTTTACATTCCCAGTCTCACGAGACGACATCTGAACTACTCCGGATTTTTATTGTGAACTTCACCTTGCCGACCCATGACCGCATGCCTGGGTCGACGCCGCTTGGGCGAATATCCTGCAAGTGGCAGGCCGATTTTATGACCCAGAACAAAAAATTTTGATGACCATGGCGCCGTTCGGCGGTTTTTGCTGAACTCGCGCGTATACGGCAGACTAAATGGCTGAATACCCCTCGAACCCTTCACCCAGGGCACACACCCCATGACCCGTTCCCCCCTGCGCCGCCTGATTTTCGGCGGCCTGCGTCGCCTGTTGTACCTGTGGGTGCGCTCCGAAACCATCAACCAATCGTCCCTGAGCCTCGAGCTCGACCGCAGCCGCCCGGTGTTCTATGCCCTGCCCTCTCCGGCCTTGACCGACCTGGTGGTGCTGGACCATGAATGCACCAAGGCCGGGCTGCCACGCCCGGTGCTGCCGGTGGCCGTCGGCGAGTTGCATGAACCCGCCGCGTTCTTCTACCTCACCCCCGAACCCGACTGGCTCGGGCGCCATGACAAAAGCGGCGCACCGCCCACGCTGGAGCGGCTGGTCGCGGCAGTCAGCCAACACGCCGAAGAGGACGCGCAGATCATTCCCGTCAGCGTGTTCTGGGGGCAGACACCAGCCAGCGAGTCGAGCCCGTGGAAGCTGCTGTTCGCCGACAGCTGGGCCGTGACCGGGCGCCTGCGCCGGCTGCTGACAGTGCTGATTCTGGGGCGCAAGACACGGGTGCAGTTCTCCGCCCCCATCCACCTGCGCGAATTGGTAGAGCAGAACAAAGGCCACGAGCGAACCGTACGCCTGGCCCAGCGCCTGATGCGCGTGCATTTTCGCAACCTGCGCACTGCCGTCATCGGGCCGGACATCTCGCACCGGCGCAACCTGGTCAAAGGTTTGGTCCATGCGCCCCTGGTGCGCCAGGCCATCGCCGAGCAAGCCCAGCGCGAGAACATCCCGCAGGGCAAGGCGGAAGCCCAGGCACTGCGTTACGGCAATGAAATCGCCTCGGACTACACCTACACCGCCATACGCTTCCTTGAGGTGGTACTCAGCTGGTTCTGGCACAAGATCTATGACGGCATCAAGGTCAACCATATCGAGCAGGTGCAAGGCATCGCGCCGGGTCATGAGGTGATCTACGTGCCCTGCCACCGCAGCCACATCGACTACCTGCTGCTGTCGTACCTGTTGTTCCGCAACGGCCTGACGCCGCCCCACGTCGCCGCCGGCATCAACCTGAACATGCCCGTGGTCGGCAACCTGCTGCGCCGGGGCGGCGCGTTCTTCATGCGCCGCACGTTCAAGGGCAACCCGCTGTACACCGCCGTGTTCAACGAATACCTGCATACGCTCTACACCAAGGGCTTCCCGGTGGAATACTTCGTCGAAGGCGGGCGCTCACGCACCGGGCGCATGCTGCAGCCCCGCACCGGCATGCTGGCCATTACCTTGCGCAGCTTTTTGCGGTCATCCCGTACGCCGATCGTGTTCGTCCCGGTGTACATCGGCTATGAACGCGTGCTCGAAGGCCGCACGTACCTGGGCGAACTGCGCGGCGCCAGCAAGAAAAAAGAGTCGATATTCGACATCTTCAAGGTGTTCGGCGCACTTCGTCAGCGCTTCGGCCAGGTCTCGGTAAACTTCGGCGAACCTATCAAGCTTGCAGGTTTTCTGGATGAGCAGCAGCCCGGCTGGCGCGAACAGGACCATGCGCCGCAGTTCCGCCCGGCCTGGCTCAACGAAACCACCACCCGCCTGGGCGAAACCGTGGCCAGGCACCTGAACGGCGCGGCGGCCATCAACCCGGTCAACCTGGTGGCGCTGGCGCTGCTGTCTACCAGCCGCCTGGCGCTGGACGAGCGGGCGCTGGTTCGCGTGCTCGACCTGTACCTGGCACTGCTGCGCCAGGTGCCCTACTCGCCCCATACCACGCTGCCCGAGGGCGATGGCCAGGCCCTGATCGAGCACGTGCGCGGCATGGACCTGGTGGCCGAGCAGAAGGACGCACTGGGCCGCATCCTTTACCTGGACGAGGGCAACGCGGTACTGATGACGTATTACCGCAACAACGTGCTGCATATTTTTGCCCTGCCGGCCCTGCTGGCAAGCTTCTTCCTCAGCAACTCACGGATGAACCGCGAGCTTTTGGGCCAGTATGTGCATGCGCTGTACCCCTACCTGCAGGCAGAGCTGTTCTTGCGCTGGTCGCCTGGACAGCTGGACGAGGCGATTGACCAGTGGCTTGCGGCGCTGGTGGAGCAAGGCCTGCTGCGCCAGGACAATGACGTGTACATACGCCCGTCGCCCAGCTCGCGACAGTTCGTCTTGCTGACCCTGCTGGCGCGCAGCATCACCCAGACCCTGCAGCGCTTCTACATGGCCACTTCGTTGCTGCTCAACAGCGGCCAGCACAGCTTGAGCGCCGAAGCGCTGGAAGACCTGTGCGTGATGATGGCCCAGCGGCTGTCGATTCTGCATGGCCTGAACGCGCCGGAGTTTTTCGACAAGACACTGTTCCGCCATTTCATCCAGACCCTTGTCACGCAAGGCGTGCTCCGCGCCGATGGGCAAGGCAAACTGGGCTATCACGACAAGCTGGGCGACGTGGCCGAAGCGGTGGCCAAGCGCGTGCTATCGGCCGAACTGCGCCTTTCGATCCGCCAGGTGGCACTGCACCGCGATGACGGCTTGAGCACCTCGGCGCTGTGAACATTTATTCTCTCTGTAAGGAAGCCCACTATGTTGCGTAACCCCCTGCGTCTAACCACCCTGTGCGCCGGCCTGCTGCTGTCGGCCAGCGCCCTGGCGCTGTCTTTGTCCGACCTGAGCCAGAAGGACGCCACCGGCGGCCTCAAGGATGCGCTCACCCAAGGGGCACAGTTGGCCGTCAAGCAGCTCAGCGCACCCGGCGGTTTCAACAACAACCCCGATGTGCGCATCGAACTGCCCGGCAACCTGGGCAAAGCGGCCAAGGCCATGAAGATGTTCGGCAAAGGCGAGCAGGTCGAGGCCCTGGAAACCAGCATGAACAAGGCCGCCGAGGCCGCCGTGCCACAGGCGCAGGCAATTCTGGTCAACGCGGTGAAGAACATGACCGTGACCGACGCCAAAGGCATCCTCAGCGGCAGTGAAGACGCTGCCACTCAGTACTTGAACAAAAGCAGCCGCGAGCTGATCCGTGCCAAGTTCCTGCCCATCGTCAAGCAAGCCACCGACCAGGTGGGTGTGGTCCAGCAGTACAACGCCTTCGCTGCTCAGGCGAAAGGCCTGGGCCTGGTAAAAAACGACCCCAATATCGAAAGCTACGTGACGGAAAAGGCACTGGACGGCCTGTTCGAGATGATCGGCAAGCAAGAGCAGAGCATCCGCCAGAACCCTGCACAGGCGGCCACCAGCCTGGCCAAGAAGGTGTTTGGCGCACTGTGATTCCGAAGTGTCGGGGCTGCCTTGCAGCCCCTTCGTCGCAGCGCTTCGTCACCACGAACTGCAGCGATGTTGCCTAGTCGCTTTTCCTGACCCTGAACCACGCCGCATACAGCGCTGGCAGAAACAGCAAGGTCAAGGCAGTAGCCACAATCAGCCCCCCCATGATCGCCACCGCCATCGGCCCGTAGAACACGCTGCGCGACAACGGGATCATCGCCAACACGGCCGCCAGCGCAGTCAGCACAATGGGGCGGAAACGTCGCACCGTGGCCTCGATGATTGCTTGCCAACGGCCAAGGCCGGCGGCGATGTCCTGCTCTATCTGGTCCACCAGAATCACCGAATTGCGCATGATCATCCCCGCCAGGGCAATGGTGCCGAGCATGGCGACGAAGCCGAACGGCTGGCGGAACACCAGCAGGAACAGGGTTACCCCGATCAACCCAAGCGGCGCAGTGAGAAACACCATGACCGTGCGCGAGAAACTGCGCAGCTGGATCATCAACAGGCTCAGCACCACCACCACGAACAACGGCATACCCGCGTTCACCGACTTTTGCCCACGCTCGGCATCCTCGACCGTGCCGCCCACCTCCAGCAGGTAACCCTCCGGCAAGCTGGCCCGGATGCCCTGCAACGTCGGCTCGATCTGCTTCACCAGGGTCGCGGGTTGCTGCTTGTCGTAGATATCGGCACGCACGGTGACCGTCGGCAAGCGGTTGCGGTGCCAGATGATGCCTTCCTCGAAGCCATAGGCCAGGGTGGCCACCTGTGACAGCGCCACGCTGTGGCCATTTTCAGTGGGCAAGGCCAGGCTGGCCAGGTTGCCCAGCTCGCCACGCTCCTGCGCGGTACCGCGCAACAGGATCTCGATCAGTTCGTTGTCCTCACGGTACTGGCTGACCGTGGTACCGGTCAGCGAGCTTCGCAAGAAGCTGGACAGCTGCGCAGTACTCACACCCAGTGCCCGCGCGCGGTCCTGATCGATCTCCAGGAACACCGCCTTGCTGGGCTCTTCCCAATCAAGGTGCACATTGACCACATGGGGGTTTTCGCGCACCTTCTCGGCCACCTGCCGTGCCAGCTCGCGCACGGTCTCGATATGCTCCCCGGTGACCCGAAACTGTACCGGGTAGCCCACAGGCGGGCCGTTTTCCAGGCGCGTGACCCGGGCGCGCACGTCCGGGAACTGCTGGTCCACAGTGTCGATCAGCCAGTTGCGCAGGCGCTCGCGGGCCTCCATCGATTCGGCCAGCACAACGAACTGGGCAAAGCTGGGCGCCGGCAGCTGCTGATCCAGCGGCAGGTAGAAGCGCGGCGAGCCGGTGCCCACGTAAGCCACGTAATTGTCGATGCCCTGCTGCTGGCGCAGCAGCGCTTCGAGTTGCCTCACCTTCTCGGCGGTGTTGGCCAGGGACGCCCCCTCGGCCAGCTTCAGGTCTACCATCAGTTCTGGGCGGCCCGATGCGGGGAAGAACTGCTGCGGCACGAAACGAAACAGCAGGATGCTTCCGGCAAAGGCGGCAAGGGTCAGCAGGATCACTGTCTTGCGCCGGCGCACGCACCACTCCACTACCCGCCTGACCCGCCGATAGAAGGGTGTGGCGTAGGGGTCGGGCGCAAAACCATCCTCGCCATGGCGCGCTTCACGCTGCCTGGCCAGGTCCGGCAGCAGGCGCTCCCCCAGATACGGTACGAACACCACAGCCGCTACCCACGAAGCCAGCAGGGCGATGGTGACCACCTGGAAGATCGAACGGGTGTACTCGCCGGTACTGGAGGCTGCCGTCGCAATGGGCAGAAAACCCGCCGCCGTGATCAGTGTGCCGGTGAGCATCGGGAACGCGGTGCTGGTCCAGGCATAGCTCGCGGCCTTGAGGCGGTCGTAGCCCTGCTCCATCTTGATCGCCATCATTTCCACGGCAATGATCGCATCGTCCACCAGCAGCCCCAAGGCCAGCACCAGCGCCCCCAGGGATATTTTGTGCAGGCCGATGCCGAAGTAGTACATGGCAGCGAAGGTCATGGCCAGCACCAGCGGGATGGCCAGGGCCACTACCAGCCCGGTACGCAGGCCCAGGGAGAAGAAGCTGACCAGCAGCACGATGACCAATGCCTCGATCAGCACCTGGACGAATTCGCCGACCCCGGCCTTCACCGCCGCAGGCTGATCGGAAACCTTGCGCAGCTCCATGCCCGCCGGCAGGCTGCGCGCCAGCCGCTCGAACTCGCTTTCCAGGGCCTTGCCCAGCACCAGGATGTCACCGCCGTCCTTCATCGACACGGCCAGGCCAATGGCATCCTCACCCATGAAGCGCATACGCGGCGCGGGGGGGTCGTTGAAGCCACGGTGCACCTCGGCCACATCGGCAATGCGCAGGGTGCGGTCACCCACGCGCAGGGGGAACTGGCGGATTTGCTCGACGCTGTCAAAACGCCCACTCACACGTAATTGCAAGCGTTCGCTGGGCGTTTCGAAGAAGCCTGCGGTGCTGACTGCGTTTTGCTCCTGCAGGGCCTGTTGCACGGCCTGCAGGGGTATGCCCAACGTTGCCAGTTTTAGGTTGGACAGTTCGATCCAGACCTTTTCGTCCTGCAGGCCGAGCAGCTCGACCTTGCCCACATCCTTCACCCGCTGCAGCTGAATCTGGATGCGGTCGGCATAGTCCTTGAGCACCGCATAATCGAACCCTTCACCGGTCAGTGCGTAGATATTGCCGAAGGTGGTACCAAACTCGTCATTGAAAAACGGCCCTTGGATTTCCGGTGGCAGGGTGTGGCGAATATCCGCGACCTTCTTGCGGATCTGGTACCACAGCTCGGGGATGTCCTTGGAATGCAGCGAGTCCCGCGCCATGAAGGTGACCTGTGACTCACCGGGGCGCGAGAACGAGACGATCCGCTCGTATTCGCCGGTTTCCATCAGCTTCTTCTCGATGCGCTCGGTGACTTGCCGCGAGACCTCTTCGGCGGTCGCGCCCGGCCACAGGGTACGGATGACCATGGCCTTGAAGGTAAAGGGCGGATCTTCACTTTGCCCCAGTTTGGTGTAGGACAGCGCGCCGATCGCGGCCAGCAGAATCATCAGGAACAGCACGATCTGGCGATTGCGCAACGCCCAGGCAGACAGGTTGAACCCCATGGGGACTTACTCCTTGACCGTCAGGTTCACAACCCGGTTATTACGGTCCACCGGGCGGACCTGCTGGCCCTCGCGCAGTACATGACCACCCGCTGCCACCACCCAGTCACCCGCCGCAAGCCCCGCCAGTACCGGCACGCTTTCTGACCCGTAGGGCCCCAGCTGCACCACGGCGCGCTCCAGCCGGCTTTCACTGTTCACCCGCCAGACGTAGGCCTGGCCGTTTTCCGCGGTAACGGCCGACAGCGGCACCGACAACGGCACTTGCCCCGGGTGGGCGATGAACACCCTGGCGCTCTGGCCCAGCTCGGCGGGCACGGCAGCGGAGGTGAACGCGATGCGCGCGGCGAAGGTTCGCGAGCGGGCATCGGCCGAAGGCGACAGCTCCCGGATGCGCCCAGCAAAGCGCAGGCCGGGGTTCGACCACAGCTCCACGCTGACCGGCTGGCCCACCTTCAGCCGGGCGAACTGCTGCTCAGGCAGGGCGATGGCCACTTCACGCTCACCGTCAGCGGCCAGGGTGAAGACGGTCTGGCCTGCAGCGACCACCTGGCCAACTTCCACCTGACGCCGGGCCACAACCCCCGCCTGGGGGGCGCGCAGCACGGCGTAGTCCGCCTGGTTGCCGGCCACATCGACCTCGGCCTTGGCCTGCTTGAGGCGGGCAAGGCCGGCGCGGTAAAGGTTTTCCGCATTGTCGTATTGGGAATGGCTGATCATCTGCCGGTCCAGCAATTTCTGATAACGGTCACGCTCGGTGCGCACCAGCGCCAGGTTGGCTTCGGCCCCGGCTAATTGGGCACGGTTGGCTTCCAGTTGCAGGCGTACGTCTTGGGGGTCGAGCTCGGCCAGCGGCTGGTCGGCCTTGACCCGCTGCCCCTCCTCCACCAGTCGGCGGCTGACCTTGCCGCCGATGCGAAAGGCCAGCGCAGGCTCCAGCCGGGCCCTGACTTCGCCAGGGTAGCTGTCGGCTGCCGCTTCAGCCGGCTGCGGCTGGGTGACCAGTGCCGGGCGCACTGCGGGTGGCGGGGCGGGTTCCTGGCTGCACGCGGCAAGCAGCAGCAAGGCAACGGGCATGGCGAGGGGGATGGCATGGCGCAGCATCTGGAATCCTTTCGCGGCGTGCAGGATCGAATATTTGTACTGGCGAGTATATTAAATCAGCGGATGTACACCGGGAAGAGTCAGGGAGGTTTTTTTGAACGAATGGGATGAGTGGGCTGTCGGCCCCTCAGACGTATTAAGATAGGCAACTTTTCAGTAGATGCAGACCACCATGTCCAATGACGCACCCAGCGGCCCAGGTCGCCCCAAGGACCTGGCCAAGCGCGAGGCGATCCTCGAGGCGGCCAAGGCGCTGTTCCTCAGCCTTGGTTACGCCAGCACCAGCATGGATGCGGTGGCTGCGGCAGCAGGCGTTTCGAAGCTTACCGTCTATAGCCATTTCACCGACAAGCAGACCTTGTTCACGTCCGCCGTTATGGCTACCTGCCAGGTACAACTGCCCGACCAGTTGTTTGACTACCCCGAGGGCGCACGTGTAGACGATGTGCTACTGACGATCGGCCGCGGCTTCCAGGCGCTGATCAGCAGTGACGAAGCGGTCAAACTCAGCCGCCTGATCGTGGCCCAAGGCAGCCTGGACCCGAGCTTTGGCCAGTATTTCTATGAGGCCGGGCCCAAACGGGTATTGGCGGAGATGGAAGCGCTGCTGCGGCGCATACACGAACGCGGGTTGCTGCACATCGACAACCCCATGCATGCAGCAGAACACTTCTTTTGCCTGATCAAAGGTGCGCCGGATTACCGATTACTGCTGGGCTGCTCAGGCCCCTTGGATACTGATGAGGCCGAGGCACATGTACGCGGGGTGGTGGGCTTGTTCCTGCGGGCGTATCGGCCTGAAAGCTGACGCGAGCCCCCCCCTGTCATAGTCAGGCCTTCAAGGCCTTTCTTGGATAAATATCATACCGGCTGGACTTGCCCTCAAGGCTGTGGCTTGGTTTTGGCCCCTCAATGATGGGCGCCTTGCGCGGCCTCTTCACTACCACCCGGTGGCTGGCCAGCGCCAAGGCGGCTTCAAGCAGGGCCGGGGCGTCCAGGTCGTCACCAACCAATGGCCGGAACACGCGCATTTCCTTCTTCACCAGCGCGCTCTTGTCGCGGTGCGGGAACATGGGGTCGAGGTAGATCACCTGTGGCGGCTCGCCTTCCCAGCCGCGCATGCGCTCGATGGCGTTGCCCGTCAGCAGGCGCATGCGCGCTACAATCGGCCCCACCTCTTCATCCCGCTGCGCCCGCGCCAGACCATCTTCCAGTAACGCGGCGATCAGTGGCTGGCGCTCGATCAGGGTCATCCGGCAGCCCAGGCTGGCCAGCACGAACGCATCCTTGCCCAGGCCGGCAGTGGCATCCAGTACCTGCGGCCGTATGCCCTGGGCAATGCCTACGGCCTTGGCGATCATCTGCCCGTTGCCGCCGCCGAACTGGCGCCGGTGCGCGGCCTGGCCCTCGACAAAGTCAACCCGCACCGGGCCGGGCGCGTGGGGTCCCAACTGCTGAATCTGCAAACCATCGGCCCCGACCTGCACCGCAAATTCGGCCTCGTCCTGCTGCAGCGGCAGGCCCAGGCGCTCGGCCCACACCTGGGCCTGCTCGGCGTATTCGCCAGCCATTGCCTCGACCCTGATCACCACACCTTGCTCTTGCATCGTCCACACCTGAAAAAACCAACGCTACCCTTAATGAACCGGCCACCACGGCCGATACAGGCAATATCCCGCTATTCTGCCAGAGCACAACGCGCGCGGCTGCCATGTCAGAAACTCTTCCCATCGGCTTGACCTATTTGTCGCCCGTCGGCAACTACAGTCAGCACAACACCCAGGCACTCGGGGGCGTCAGCCACCTGTGGCAGGATTTCTTTGCCCGGGCCATGGCCGAACAGCAAGCGCTGCCGGTTGATGGCTTCAGCCAGGCGCTGGAACAGCACGACGAGGACAGTGGAGAACCTGTGGGGGGTGCCCGTGCCCTGGCCCTGATCGATGCCCAGCGCGCCTGCCCGGTGCTAGACACTGTCGTGGCACCGCCAGAGCCGTTGTTCCTGCCCAAGGCCGAACTGGAAGCCAAGCTGTTGCCACCTGCACCCGAGCCCTACAGCGCTATCGACCTGATCGAGCAGCAGCGCCAGCTGGACATGGACAACAGCTGGTTGCGCCCGGTGGTCATGAGCCAGGGCCACCCTGTTGCCGAGCCCGGCCCGGGGCCTGCACCACGCCCGCTGTTCCTGCCTATCGCCGAATTCGAAACGCATCTGCTGGACCCGGCGCCCGAGCCCTACGACGAATCCACCCTGGCGATTCAGCAGAGCGACCTGGCGTTCGATATCCACTGGGCGCGCCCTGTGGTGCTCAACAACGTTCGCGCCCACGCCTGAGGCTAGCGGCAGATCTGCCAGCGGCCCATGTCTACATGGAAATGATTACGGTGCGCCGCGTTGTACTCCGGGCCCAGCACCGTGCTGAACTGCTCACAGGCAGCCTGTTGCACCTCGCGCAAGAACGCTGCCTTCTGCCCGCCCGCCTGCCAGTCACGGGCCAGCACGATGCGCTGGCCATCCTGCAGGCGAAAGCCGCTGATATCGAAGGCGTTAGCCGTGGCATGCTGGCTCAGCCTGCCTTCCTTGCGGTGGTAAACGTTACGGCAGGCAAAGCTGCCCAAGTGGTCGACCTGCGCCACGGGTTGGCCCAGTACCCGCTGCGCGACCGGCTGCAAGCCATGGCGCTCGAACAGCGCATAAGCCACTGCCAAAGGGCATGTGGCCAGAAAGCTGCTGCTCAGCCGTGCTTCCCCACCCTCGATACGCCAAACGTTGCGCAAGGGGCAGTTGGCCGACGCGGGGCTGTCGGCCTGGGCACGGTAGCGCAACTGGCTGGTTTCCAGCGCCTGGCGGCACAGTACCGGGTCATCGCGCAGGCGCGACAGTTTGTAGGGAGTCAGCAAATTAGGCGGCTGGCGCACATCCAGCGGTGCCAAAGGGTTCCACTGGGCCGGCAGGCGCCAGCCCAGTTGCCAGGCCAGGGCTGCCAGCAATAGCCCACCGGCCAGCAACCCCAGCAACAGGCGCATCAGCGGCGGAACAGGTCGTTGAGCTGTTCGAACGGCAACGCGTGTTCGCCGTAGCTGAACGTGCCCTGCTCACGAATCTCCAGCGCTGCGCGGTGCAAGGCCCCGAAGGCCGCCCGGGCCATGGACGAGCCTACGCTGATGCGGCGCACCCCCAGGTCCTGCAACTGGTTGACGCTCAGCGACACGCCGCTCATGCCCATCAGCACGTTGACAGGCCGCGGCGCCAAGGCCTGCACTACCGCTCGTATTTCCTCGGCGGTACGCAGGCCCGGGGCATAGAGCACATCGGCCCCGGCCTCGGCATAGGCTTGCAGGCGCAGGATGGTGTCATCCAGGTCTTGGCGCCCGTGCAGCAGGTTTTCAGCACGGGCACACAGGGTGAACGGGAACGGCAAGCCGCGGGCCACCTGAACAGCAGCGCGCACCCGCTCCACCGCCAGCCCCATGTCGTAGATGGGCGACGCCTGCTGGCCACTGGCATCCTCGATGGAACCCCCCACCAAGCCGGCCTCGGCGGCACGCTGGATGGCCATGGCACAGGCTTCGGGCAGGTCACCGAAGCCGTTCTCCAGGTCGGCAGCCACCGGCAACGGGGTGGCATCAACGATCTCGCCGGCGTTATCCAGCACCTCATCCAGGCCAAGCGCCCCCTCTGCGTCGGGCCGCCCAAGGCTGAAGGCCAGGCCTGCACTGGTGGTGGCCAGCGCCTCGAAACCCAGGCTTGCCAACAGCCTGGCCGAGCCTGCGTCCCAGGGGTTGGGCATGACGAAGGCGCCATCGCGCTCATGCAGGGCCTTGAAGGCTTCGGCTCGCAGGGTTTGCACATCCATGGTTACACTCCGGCAGTCAGAAAGGTCAGAGTAGACCCAGTTGTTCGACCTCAGGGGCGCGTGGCAATTCCGGCAGTGCCGCCAGCCCCGGCAGGCGCTGCATCAGCCGTTGATGAAAACGCTGCGCCAGCGCCGCCGCCAGGCGGTTGTCCGAGGTGTGCAGGAAGATGTATGGGCTGCGCCCTTCTTCGATCCAGGCGCCAACCTTTTCCACCCACGGCGTCAGGAAGGGCTCATTGGCCTCCAGTTGCGGGTGGCCGATGAAGCGCACCTGGGGATGCTGGCTGAAGGCTGCCGGGCGCGGCGGTACCTTGGGCTTCTTGGCCTGGGCATGCAGAACCGCGGGGTCGCGGGAGGTGCAGCTGAACAAGGCTCGCGGGTCCAGGCATACGCGCTCCACGCCGCAGGCATGCAGCAACCGGTTGAGCGCGCGTTCTTCCTCGCCTTTCGCGAAAAACGCGGGGTGGCGCACCTCCACCGCCACGGGCACACCGATCTGCTGCAGAAACTGGTCCAGTTCCGCCAGCCGCGCTGGGCCGAAGGACGCCTGCAACTGCAGCCAGTACGGTGCAACGCGACGCCCCAGCGGGGCCATCAGGCGGGTGAAGTCGAACGCAGGCTCCAGCTGATCACGCAGGTCACCCTCGTGGCTGATGTCCCGTGGGAACTTGGCTGTGAAACGGAAATGTTCTGGCATCACCTGGGCCCAACGGGCAACAGTCGCGGGCGCAGGCCTGGCATAGAACGTGGTGTTGCCCTCAACGGCGTTGAATACCTGGCTGTACAGGCCGAGCATCTCGTTGCTGCTGGCATCGGCAGGGTACAGGTACTCACGCCAGGCGCTTTCGCTCCACGACGGGCAACCCAGGTAGTAAGGCAGTGGGGACGGAATCATCCGTCAAATGTACAGGTCCAGCCCCAGCACTTCCATGTCCCAATCGGTGAAACCGGCAGTACTCAGGTAGCTGGCCAGCGCCGTGGCGGTGCGCCTGTCACGGGCGCGGGGGAATACCATGTCCTGCTGGCGGGCAGGCAATGCAGAACGACGGCGGGGGGTGGGCTCTTGGGCAAGTTGCTCCTCAACCACTTCCGCATCATCCACGGATGCTTCGCGCACCCCAGCCTTGCGCGGCGGGCGCTTGATTGGGTAGGACTGCGAGGAGAAACCGTCGATACGCATGGGAGAGCACTCAGGGCCAGTGATGGCAATCTAGCATCATCGGGCACCTGTTACTAATGCCCGATTGATAACTTGACCACATTTCGAGCAAAGAGTTATAGCGCTATCGGTAATAACCGACGAGTAGCATCAGGCCTTCTTGGGCGTCGCCACATTGTCGCGCAGGTACACCGGTTGCGCCTGGTCAGCTGCAATGGCCTCCCCACGCGCCCAGGCGAAGCTGGCCAGGCTCAGCACGTCTTGCGCACTGGGCAAGGCAGTGGCGTTGCTGGCCTGCACGGGTACAGCCAGCCGGTCGGCATAACCCCACCCGGTACCGGCGCCAAACCATTGGCCGGTGCTGCCCTCAGGCAATGCTACCTGCTCGGGCGGCAACACCGCTTCGGCGCCCACTAGGCGCATTTCACCTGCGGTGGCCTGGTAGCAGCCCCAGTACACTTCATCCATGCGCGCGTCGATGGCGGCCGCCACCTGTTGCGCGCCCTGCTCGCGCAGGGCCCCCTGGGCAAGGGCAGCGAGGTTGGACACCGGCAGCACCGGGCGCTCGAGTGCGAAGGCCAGGCCCTGCACCACGCCGATGGCAATGCGCACACCGGTAAAGGCACCCGGACCACGGCCAAAGGCGATGGCATCCAGCGCGCTAAGCGCCACCCCGGACTCGGCCAGCAGCTGCTTGATCATCGGCAGCAGCTTTTGCGCGTGCATGCGGGGGATGACTTCGTAGTGGCTGGTTACCTTGCCGTCATGCAGCAGCGCAACGGAACAGGCTTCGGTGGCGGTATCCAGGGCCAACAGGGTGGTCATCGAACGGGTATCCAGGTGCTTGGGAGAACGCAGCAGTATAAAGCAGCGGCAATAGGCGGGGGAACGTTATGGTGAGGGTGGGCGCACGGGGCGCCCAACCTGACCGGCTCAGCTCAGCGCGGTCAGCACCTTGGCAGTGATTGCCTCGACCGAACCTACGCCCTCAATGTGGCTGTACTTCGGCTTGCCGGCGTTTTCCTGGGACAGCTTCTGGTAGAACTCCACCAGCGGCTTGGTCTGGCTGTGGTAGACCGACAGACGATGGCGCACCGTCTCTTCCTTGTCGTCGTCGCGCTGGATCAGGTCCTCGCCCGTCACATCGTCCTTGCCTTCCACTTTCGGCGGGTTGTACTGGATGTGATAGGTGCGGCCCGACGCCAGGTGCACACGGCGGCCAGCCATGCGGCCAACGATCTCTTCGTCATCCACGGCGATTTCGACTACGGCGTCGATGGCCACGCCGGCTTTGACCATGGCCTCGGCCTGCGGGATGGTGCGCGGGAAGCCGTCGAACAGGCAGCCGTTGGCGCAGTCAGGCTGGGCGATGCGCTCCTTGACCAGGTTGATGATCAGTTCATCGGACACCAGTTGGCCCGCATCCATGACTTTTTTCAGTTCCAGGCCCAGTGGGGTGCCCGCCTTGACGGCGGCACGCAGCATGTCACCGGTGGAAATCTGCGGAATACCGAACTTTTCGGTGATGAACTTTGCCTGAGTACCTTTACCGGCCCCGGGAGCTCCCAGCAGAATTACGCGCATCTTGTGCTCCTCAAATTTTTTTATGGAATTCAATGGATTCGGCGACCAGGGCCAAGTCCGGAAATATCGGTATGGCCATAAAGCGGCCAGAGGGCTGCTCAAGATACACAGCGCCCGGCAGCCAGACAAGCGTCCCAAAGTTGCAGGAATGCGCCACTTGAGGCCAACCCTGCAGGCGGTTGCGCCCGTCGCAACCCGGCTGCCAGCACCCGCGCACAAGGTGCAGCAATGTGCGCGTGGGCAATCCCCCTACAGCCTCAACCGGTGTTGCGCAGCCCCGCTGCAATCCCCGCCACTGTAACCAGCAAGGCCTGCTCCAACGGGCTGTCCAGCGCGGCTTCGCGGGCGCGCGAGCGCGCCAGCAGCTCGGCCTGCAGCCGGTGCAGCGGGTCCAGGTAGGTGTTGCGCAGGCTGATGAATTCGAGGGTTTCCGGGCTGTGTGCCAGTAGCACCGGCTGCCCGGTCAGGGCCAGTACCACCTGGCACGACTGCGACAATAGGTCGCGCAAATGTGCACCTAAAGGAAGCAATTCAGGTTGCACCAGACGTTCGTCGTAGGCCTCGGCGATCTGCGCATCGGCCTTGGCCAGCACCATCTCGAGCATGTCGATGCGGGTGCGGAAAAACGGCCATTGCTCACGCATCTGCGCCAGCATCGCTCCTTGTCCGCTGGCCAGCGCATTGTTCAGGGCGGTTTCCCAGCCCAGCCATGCCGGCAGCATCAGGCGTGTCTGGGTCCACCCGAAAATCCACGGAATGGCCCGCAGGCTTTCGATACCGCCGGCGCGGCGTTTGGCCGGGCGGCTGCCCAGCGGCAGGCGGCCCAGCTCCTGCTCTGGGGTGGACTGACGGAAATACTCGACGAAGTCCGGCGTCTCGCGGACCACTGCGCGGTAGGCCTTGACGCCGTCGGCGGCCAATTGGTCCATCACCTCGCGCCAGGCGGGTTGCGGCGGCGGCGGAGGCAGCAGGGTCGCCTCCAGCACCGCGGCCAGGTACAGGTTGAGGTTCTGCTCGGCGATGCCCGGCAGGCCGAATTTGAAACGGATCATCTCCCCTTGCTCGGTAGTACGGAACCGGCCGGCGACCGAGCCAGGCGGCTGCGACAGGATGGCGGCGTGTGCAGGGCCACCACCGCGCCCTACCGTGCCGCCTCGGCCATGGAACAGCAGCAGCTCAACCTCATGCTCGGCGCAGATGCGCACCAGGCTTTCCTGGGCGCGGTACTGCGCCCAGGCGGCGGCCGTGGTGCCAGCATCCTTGGCTGAATCGGAATAACCGATCATCACTTCCTGTGGGCCGTGCAGGCTGTCACGGTAACTGGGCAGCCCCAGCAGGCGCTGCATCACCGGGCCGGCGTTGTCCAGGTCCGCCAGGGTTTCGAACAGCGGCACCACACGCATTGGGCGGGTCAGGCCGGCTTCCTTGAGCAGCAGTTGCACGGCCAGCACATCAGAGGCTGCGCCAGCCATCGAGATCACGTAAGACCCCAGCGAAGCGCCTGGCGCGGCTGCGATCTCCCGGCAAGTGGCAAGCACTTCGGCGGTGTCATCCTCTGGCGTGAAATGCCCGGGCAGCAACGGCCGGCGATTTTTCAGTTCATCCTGCAGGAAGCTAATGCGCTGCTCTTCGTCCCAGTCCGCATAACGCCCAAGGCCGAGATACTCAGTGATTTCACTCAAGGCATCGCGGTGGCGGGCAGCGTCCTGACGCACGTCCAGGCGTACCAGGAACAGACCAAAGGTAACGGCCCGGCGCAGGCAATCCAGCAGCGGGCCATCGGCAATCACCCCCATGCCGCATTCGTTCAGGGAGTCGTAGCACAGTTGCAAGGGCGCAATGAGGTCACGGTTATCAACCAGTACCTCGGCGCCGGGCGGTTGGCTGCCCGTAAGAGCAGCATGTGCCCAGGCGCGCGTGGCCCGCAGGCGGTCGCGCAGTTGCTTGAGCAGTGCACGGTAAGGTTCAGCGCTGTCCCCGACACGCTCGCGCAAGGCATTGCTGGCCTGCTGCATGGACAACTGCGCTGCCAGCGCGTCGATGTCGCGCAAGAACAGGTCGGCGGCCATCCAGCGGGCCAGTAGCAGCACTTCGCGGGTAACCGCTGCAGTGACATTGGGGTTGCCATCTCGGTCACCGCCCATCCACGACGCAAAGCGGATTGGCGCGGCGTCGAGCGGCAGGCGCAGGCCAGTGGCATCGTGCAAGGCCTTGTCAACCTTGCGCAGGTGACTGGGAATTGCCTGCCAGAGCGAATGCTCGATGACGGCAAAGCCCCACTTCGCTTCATCGACCGGTGTAGGGCGTGTGCGGCGGATTTCTTCGGTGTGCCAGGCCTCGGCAATCAGCCGGCGCAGCCGTTCACGCACCTGTTCGGCCTCCTGAGGGGTCAGGTCACGGTGGTCTTGAGCAGCCAGTTGCCCGGCAATGGCGTCGTATTTCTGGATGAGGGTGCGGCGCGCCACCTCGGTAGGGTGCGCGGTCAGCACCAGCTGGATATCCAGCGCAGCAACCTCGTCGGCCAAGGCCTGGTTGCCATGGCCAGCGTGTTTCAGACGGGCCAGCAACTCTGGCAGCACCCTCGCCTCGAAGGGTTCGGGCTGGTCGCCAGCACGACGGCGGATCAGCTGGTACTGCTCGGCCATGTTGGCCAGGTTCAGAAACTGGTTGAAGGCCCTGGCAACCGGCAGCAGGTCATCCTCTGCCAGATCACCGAGGGTTGAACTGAGCTGTTCGCCCGCGCTGCGGCGATCAGCCTTAGCGCTGTGACGAATGGCTTCGATCTTCTGCAAAAACGCTTCGCCATGCTGCTGGCGAATGGTCTCACCCAGCAGTTCGCCCAGCACATGGACATCTTCACGCAAACGCACATCGATATCGGTCATTGGCCCTCTCTGTGGCGCAGCTCAGGCGCCTTGCATCCCTGGTAAGGCTTCGCGCACTGCCGGTGACGGCCGTGGTTGCATCAAGAGTGCCTACAGCCAGGGCGCAAAGGCAAGCCACCTTCGGCCAAAGCAAACTAAAGTGAAGCCCCGACACTCCCATGCACTGCATGCCTTTTAACAGGCGTTACCAGAGGCCACCATGAAAATACGTGAACTCGCCCAGCACTGGGAACAGAATGCCGCCGGCGCCCTCAGCCGCACAGAACATGTGTTGCACCTGGACCTGGAGTCCGAAGCGCGTCTGGCCGCATTGATCGACATGTACCCCAAACGCACCGCCGAGGAACTGCTCGGCGAACTGGTGGCTGCGGCCCTTGAGGAACTGGAAGCCAGTTTCCCTTACGTGCAGGGCCACCAGGTGATCGCCACCGATGAGGAAGGCGACCCCCTCTATGAGGACGTGGGCCCTACCCCCAGGTTTCTGGCGCTCTCACGCCATCATCTGCACACCCGCGCCAAACCTGGCGACGGCGAACAATGACGCAGCCCCTTGTACCGGAAATTGGCGAGCGCACCCGCCTAGGCGGGACTTGCCCGCGCCTGGGCGCTGACCAACCAGTCAGAAATTGTTGGCCAACCTAGGGAGATTTTTCTGAACTATTCGAAAAATGTTCCAGTCGGAGCCAATAGCCATCACGCTAAAACCCTGCACACCGGTACTTGTGCGTCATTCAGCTGAAGCGTACGGAAACGGTTGGGGGGGATGAGCGATGGACTGCTACGGACATCGTCATTATCAGGAGTGATCCAATGGAGCTGACCACCATGAAAACCCGCACTTTCAAACCGTCATCCTCTCACGTGCGCGGGTTCAAGCTGGCCGCGCTGGCCCTGGGCAGTAGCCTGGTCCTGGCCGGCTGTGCAGGCAACCCGCCAACCGAGCAGTACGCGGTAACCCAGTCCGCCGTGAACTCTGCCGTGAGCGCAGGGGGCACCGAGTACGCTGCTGTTGAAATGAAAGCAGCACAGGACAAGTTCAAGCAGGCCGAAATCGCCATGCATGACAAGAAGTACGACGAAGCCAAGCGTCTGGCCGAGCAGGCCGAATGGGACGCTCGCCTCGCCGAACGCAAGGCCCAGGCGGCCAAGGCCCAGAAGGCCGTGCAGGATGCCCGTCAGGGCGTTCAGGACGTACGTGAGGAAGGCCTGCGCAGCGCTCAGTGAGCCCTGCCCCGCCAACCCTAGCCTTCGTATTCGATCAAAGGATGAACACTATGCGCAAACACGTCATGATTCCCGCTCTTCTGGCCCTCAGCGTTGGTCTGGCAGCCTGCTCCCACGACCCGAACGCCAACCTGGAAGCGGCACGCACCAACTTCTCATCGCTGCAGAGCGATCCGCAAGCCAGCAAAGTGGCAGCCCTTGAAACCAAGGATGCCCAGGACTGGCTGAACAAGGCCGACAAGGCCTACATGGACCGTGAAGACGACAAGAAGGTCGACCAGCTGGCCTACCTGACCAACCAGCGCGTCGAAGTGGCCAAGCAGACCATCGCCCTGCGCACCGCAGAAGGTGACCTGAAAAACGCCGCTGCCCAGCGCGCCCAGGCCAAACTGGACGCCCGTGACGCCCAGATCGCCAAGCTGCAGCAGAGCCTGAACGCCAAGCAAACCGACCGTGGCACCCTGGTGACCTTCGGCGACGTGCTGTTCGACTTCAACAAGGCCGAGCTGAAAAGCAACGCTTACCCGAACATCACCAAGCTGGCCCAGTTCCTTCAGGAAAACCCTGAGCGCAAAGTGATCGTAGAGGGCTATACCGACAGCGTCGGTTCGGCCAACTACAACCAGTCGCTGTCCGAGCGCCGCGCTGGCAGCGTGCGCATGGCGCTGGTTCGCGCAGGCGTAGACCCGGCTCGCATCGTGTCGCAGGGCTATGGCAAGGAATACCCGGTAGCGGATAACTCCAGCAACTCCGGCCGTGCCCAGAACCGTCGCGTGGAAGTCACCATCTCCAACGACAACCAGCCGGTAGCACCGCGCTCGTCGATGCGCTAACACGCGCTCGGCTGCAATACATTGAGCCGCTTTGCGGCTCTTCGCGGGCAAGCCCGCTCCTACAGTGATTACACAATCCTGTGAGAGCGGGCTTTCCTGCGAATGGCTGCAGCGCAGCCTAGGTAAATTTCAATTCAGGCTTATTGCACCTGCTGAGGCGTCTCTTCGCCCATGCACCTCACCGCGCGTTTGCGGTTATCGACCAGCACGCCCGTCAGGCCCTTCTGCTGGGTATCGAACAGCACCAGCACGCCATCTACGCACTGCGCTACCTGCAACGCCGGCTCCAGGGAGACCTTGTAGTCTTCGCCGGGTACGGTCTTGAGCATGGTGAAATCCTGCAGCAACAAGGCATCCTGCGGTTTGGCAAAGTGCAGGTAACCGTAGTACCACAAGGCCCCAACCGTCACGATGATCGTGCCAACGCCGGTAAGGATCAGCGGTATGGCGTTGCGTTCTTCACTCATTGCGGGGCCTTCTCGTCAGGGGAATTCGGTAGCTCGGCCAGCCGCCTCAGGCTGCTGAAGTGGCTGGGGTCATCCAGAAAACGCAGCATCACTTCGCGCCAGGTGGGGTCTGCGAACGTTTGCACGTGCCCGCCCCGGGTCAGCTGCAACACCCGCGGTGGCGGCGCGTGCTGGTACAGGCGGATCACATTGTCCATCGGCACCAGGTCATCGTCGATGCTGTGGAAGAACAGCTTGGGCGGGCTGGTCAGCTGCTCGATGGCGTTGATCGCGCTGTCGCTGTCCGGCACCAGCCACGACAATGGCACCTGCAACGGCCAGGTCATCCAGGACGTGCTCAACGCGTAGCGGCCCACCGCGCGGTAGCTCGCCGGCACGCCATCGAACACCAGTGCACTGAAGCGTTGGCGCTGTTCGGGGTGCGCGGCCAGGTAGTGAATGGCCATGGCGCCGCCAAGGCTCTGGCCGAGCAGCACCAACGGCTTGCCCTTGACCTCCGGCGCCTGGTCGAGCCAGGCCATGGCAGCAGCGATGTCCTGGTACACCTCGGGCAACCGCGGCTTGCCTTCCGACAAGCCGTAACCGCGGTAGTCGATCAGCAACACCTGGTAACCCTGCTCCGGCAGCCAGTAACTGCCCCCCAGGTGCCCGGGCAGGTTGCCGCCGTTGCCGTGCAGGTGCAGCACCGTGCCTTTGACCGGCACACCCGCTTTGGCAGGCAGCCACCAACCGTGCAACCGCACACCGTCGGCCGCAACCAGCGTGACATCCTGGTACGCAAGCTTGGCACGCTCCGGGGTGAATGCCTGGCCACGCTCGGGATAGAACAGCAGGCTGCTGCAGCCGTTCAGGGCCAGCATGGCGATGACCACGGCAAGCAGGCGGCGCACGCTACAGAATGTTGGCGTAGTCGGTTTCAATACGGTCCAGGCTCAGGTGGTTGAGGAAGTTGGAAAAGCACATCCAGGCCGACAACGCGTTAAGGTCGCGGAATTGCTCCGGCAGGTACTTGGGAGGTTCCACCAGGCCTTCCTCCACCAGCTGACGCAAGGTGCGCATGTCTTCGAGGGTAGTCTTGCCGCAGAACAGCAACGGGATCTGTTCCAGCTTGCCCTTCTTCACGGCCAACTGAATGTAGTTGTAAACCATGATGAAGCCTTTGAGGTAGGACAAGTCCTTGGTGAATGGCAGCCCATCCGGCACCGAGCCACGGAACACCCGGCTGGCGTTGCTGTAGCTCTGCGCCATGTCGAAGCCCTGCTCATTGAAGAAGCGGTACACCTGCATGAAGTCGGCGCCCTCCTCAACCATATGGATGGCCCGGGTGCGGTTGGTGAGCTTGCGCAGGCGGCTGGGGTAGGATGCGAAAGCAATCACCTCCATCAAAATGGCCAGGCCCTCCTGGGTCACCGTCGAAGAAGGCGGGCCCTTGGCCAGGAAGGTGCAGATGGGCTGGTTCAGGCCGTTGAGCGTTGTGCCCACATGCACCAGCCCCTCATGCACTTCCAGCGCCCGCACGTCACGGGCATTGAACATGGCGTCGGCACGCACCTTGATGTAGTCGGCGCCCGCTGCGGCGTCGGCGACGATGCCATCGGACTCGAATACCCGGATGGTGCTCTCGGCCTCACCAAACACGGTGTTCAAGCGCCGCTGCAAAATGGCCACGGCTTCCTTGGCGGTCAGGTTCTTGGGTTCGTCCTTGAGGTCGCCACGGCCATCGATGTTGTTCAGGTAGTCCGAGAGCATCAGGCCGAGGTCGGCCAGGGTCGGGTCGCCGGCGTGGAACACATCGGACGCCGCGCCGTACAACTCCTGGGAAATCAGCCCGAAGTCCTCGGTGCCACGGGCTTCGAGCATCCGCACCACCATGCGGTACTCGCGGCACATGCGCTTCATGATCTGCCCTACCGGGCTGAACTGGCCGAGCTGACGGATGATGTCACGCTCAATGGCCTGGAACTCTGCCTTGACCGCGCTAGAATCAAAGCCCAGCGGCCGCGCGTGGTAGTAGGCACGGTCAACGGCTGGGGGCTCCTTGCCCTTGGCTTCGAAGAACCCCTGGCGGATGCCGTCGTCCCACTTCACCGCATCCAGCACCCGGATGGGGGTTTGTGCCGCGACGATGCGGTCGGACAGGGTACGTATGGTTTGTTGGTATTCGTCCAACGGGTACTCCTTCTGCGGGGCCGGGGGGGGGACACTGCTGGCAGGTGCGCGAGGCCTTAGCCGCGAAGAGGGCAACGCCTCACTTGCCGGATCGCTGGAACCGCGCGGCTTCCACGAACAGGTCGGAATTGGCGGGGTCCTCCAGGTAGGCAAGCACACGGGCCGGCGGGCTGTCGACCAGCACACCCTCGCCATTATCCTGCGGCACCTCGGTGCTGTGGCCGCTCAGCTCCTTACTGTCCACGGCCTGCTGAACCTGCTGGAGGTCCAGGTCATAGACCACCAATTGTTTGCCATCGACGATATCGAAGCCGCCGATGACGAAGTTGCCGCCCAGCTTGTGCGGCACTCGGGCTGACAGGTACCAGCGGTTACCATGGCGCGACACGGTAAAGATGTACTCCTCGGGGGCCTTGCCCTTGGCCGTGGCCACCGCCTTGTAGGCATCCGCACCGCTGCGGCTGATCACCAGTTGCAATGGCTCACCCCAGGCATCCTTGCTTTGCCACTTGCCCAGCAGCCCTTTGGGCGCCGCCTGGTTACCAGGCAAAGGCTGTGGGAATGTCACCAGACAACCGCCCAGCATCAGGAATGACAGCGTCAACAGCACCACACGCCAGGCTTTCATCAGGTTCTCCTTGAGTGACGACCCATGCTCAGGCCGATGCCAGCACCAGTTGCAGGTATCGGGTAAGCATAGCGAGCATCTGCCCATCGGCTTGCGCATCTGCGCCCTTGAGCAGGCCCTGATATTCCATCTGCTCGATAATCGCCGTCAACATCTGCGCATCCTGTTCGGGCTGGCGCGAGCCAACAACTTGCAGCAGTTGCCGCGTTCCGTGCAGCAGGATCTGCTCGTGGGCGCGCACCAGCGCGGCCAGCCGGGGGCACAGCAGCGCCTCTTGGCGAAACCCCTGCTCAGCCATGAGAAAGTCACGCCGGTTGAGCAACTGGCGCTGCACGTAGTCAGCGGTCATGGCTGCCACTTCATTGGCCAGCCGGGCGCGTGCCTGCGGGCTGCCATCACCCTGGGCGAGCAACTGGCGCAGCACCACTTCGGTGTTGGCCCACAGCTTGGCCATGTAGGCGGCGCTGCGCTCGACATACTGGGCGAAAGAGTCGGCGAGCAGGTCTTCGATGTCCTTGAAATAGTAGGTCGTGGCCGACAGGGGCACACCGGCTTCTGCGGCGACGGCGCGATGACGCACGCCGCGCACGCCATCGCGCACCACGATGCGCATGGCAGCGTCGAGGATGCGCTGACGGCGCTGTTCGCTGCCCAGGCGGGCAGTTTTGCGTCCTTGGTATTGCACGCTCTCGGCGACGGCGGTGGCGATGCCGGCGGCGCCCTGGTCAGGCATGGCAGGTGTCACGGGATAACCTCGGGAACTGGGGTGTCGCAGACAATACCAAATGTTCGGTGGGAACATGCCGTTGGCTCGTCATAGAACGCAAATGGGGCCGCAAAGCGGCCCCAAATGACGTACCTGTGTGCAGCAGACTCAGCCCTGCGGGCGCATGTGCGGGAACAGGATCACGTCACGAATCGACGGCGAATTGGTCAGCAGCATCACCAGGCGGTCGATACCGATGCCCTCACCTGCAGTCGGCGGCATGCCGTACTCCAGCGCGCGTACGAAGTCAGCATCGTAGTGCATGGCTTCGTCGTCACCGGCGTCCTTTTCCGCCACCTGGGCCAGGAAGCGCTCGGCCTGGTCTTCGGCGTCGTTCAGCTCGGAGTAGGCGTTGGCAATCTCGCGGCCACCAATGAACAGCTCGAAGCGGTCGGTAACAGCGGGGTTCTGGTCGTTGCGGCGTGCCAGCGGCGACACCTCGAACGGGTATTCGGTGATGAAGTGCGGCTGCTCCAGCTTGTGCTCAACCAACTCCTCGAAAATCATGACCTGCAATTTGCCCAGGCCTTCGTGGCCCAGCACTTTGGCACCCGCCTTCTTGGCGATGTCACGGGCGCGGTCCACGTCCTGCAAGTCTGCTGCAGTCAGCTCAGGGTTGTACTTGAGGATCGAGTCGAACACCGACAAGCGAACGAATGGCTCACCGAAGTGGAACACCTTGTCGCCGTACGGCACATCGGTACTGCCCAGAACCAGCTGCGCAAGCTCGCGGAACAGCTCTTCGGTGAGGTCCATGTTGTCGCGGTAGTCGGCATAGGCCTGGTAGAACTCGAGCATGGTGAACTCGGGGTTGTGCCGGGTCGAGACGCCTTCGTTGCGGAAGTTGCGGTTGATCTCGAAGACCTTCTCGAAGCCACCCACCACCAGGCGTTTGAGGTACAGCTCCGGCGCGATGCGCAGGAACATGGCCATGTCCAGGGCATTGTGGTGGGTTTCGAACGGCTTGGCGGCGGCACCGCCGGGGATGGTCTGCAGCATCGGCGTTTCCACCTCGAGGAAGTCACGCTCGATGAGGAACTTGCGAATGTGCGAGATCACCTGGGAACGCACACGGAAGGTGTGGCGGGTTTCCTCGTTGACCATCAAGTCGACATAGCGCTGGCGGTAGCGCTGCTCGGTGTCGGTGAGGCCGTGGTGCTTGTCTGGCAGCGGGCGCAGCGACTTGGTCAGCAGGCGCACGTTGGTCATTTCGACGTACAGGTCACCTTTGCCCGAGCGGGCCAGGGTACCCTCGGCGCTGATGATGTCGCCCAGGTCCCAGGTCTTGACCGCCGCCAGGGTTTCCTCAGGCAGGGTCTTGCGGTTGACGTAGACCTGGATACGGCCGGTCATGTCCTGGATAACCATGAACGAGCCGCGGTTGAGCATGATACGGCCAGCTACCTTGACCGGGATCGCGGCTGCTTCCAGCTCTTCCTTGGTCTTGTCCACGTACTGCTTCTGCAGGTCGTTGCAGTAGCTGTCGCGACGGAAGTCGTTGGGGAAGGCGTTGCCTTTGGCGCGCTCCGCGGCAAGTTTTTCCTTGCGCAGGGCGATCAGGGCGTTTTCTTCCTGTTGCAGGTCTTGCGATTCGGTCTTCAGGTCGCTCATGTCGTCAGTCTTTCCATCAGGTATTCGTTGCCCTTGTCGGGCAGGGCACGCGACCCCGGCCAGTGGCCGGGTATCGCGGCGGTGGTGTTCGGCTTACAGCCCCTGCTTGAGGCTGGCTTCGAGGTACTGGTCGAGGTCGCCATCGAGCACCTTCTGGCAGTCGCTGCGCTCGACACCGGTGCGCAAGTCCTTGATACGCGAGTCGTCCAGCACGTAGGAGCGGATCTGGTGCCCCCAGCCGATGTCCGACTTGCTGTCCTCGAGTGCTTGCGAGGCGGCGTTGCGCTTCTGCATCTCCAGCTCGTACAACTTGGCCCGCAGCATTTTCATGGCGGTGTCCTTGTTGGCGTGCTGGGAGCGTTCGTTCTGGCAGGCCACCACGGTATTGGTTGGCACGTGGGTGATACGCACCGCCGAGTCGGTGGTGTTCACGTGCTGCCCGCCGGCGCCGGACGAGCGATAGGTGTCGACACGCAGGTCGGCCGGGTTGATTTCGATTTCAACCTTGTCGTCGATTTCCGGGGACACGAACACGGCCGAGAACGACGTATGGCGACGGGCGCCGGAGTCGAACGGGCTTTTGCGCACCAGGCGGTGCACGCCGATTTCGGTACGCAACCAGCCAAACGCGTATTCGCCCTTGATATGCACGGTGGCGCCCTTGATGCCCGCCACTTCACCTTCGGACAGCTCGATGATGGTGGCGTCGAACCCGCGCTTGTCGGCCCAGCGCAGGTACATGCGCAGCAGGATGTTGGCCCAGTCCTGCGCCTCGGTACCGCCAGAACCGGCCTGGATGTCGAGGTAGGCGTTGTTCATGTCCATCTCGCCGCTGAACATGCGACGGAACTCAAGTTGCGCCAGGGATTCCTCCAGGGCCTGCAGCTCGGTCTCGACATCGCTCACGGCGCCTTCGTCACCCTCCTCGACGGCCATGTCGAGCAAGTCCTTGCAGTCGGACAACCCGTTGGCCATCTTGTCCAGGGTTTCCACCACCTGGGCCAGCATGGCACGTTCGCGGCCCAAGGCTTGCGCGTACTCGGGTTTGTTCCAGACGTTGGGGTCTTCCAGCTCGCGGTTGACTTCGATCAGGCGGTCATGCTTGTGATCGTAGTCAAAGATACCCCCGAATGGACTGGGAACGCTCGGTGAGGTCCTTGATGGTGTTCAGGATCGGTTGGATTTCCATGGGCGGGCTACTCGTGCGAATTCGGTGAAAAGCCTGCGAGTATAACCGAGTATGCGGTTTGCCGTAACGGGGTAGCGGTGGTGGGCCAGGCGCCGCGGTTGCGGCGCATCGCGCGTCTGCTTGCGCCTACCGGGGGGGCAGGCGCGCTGATTCAGGCGATACCTACCTGGTTGCGGCCGCCGTTCTTGGCCTGGTACAGGCCTTTGTCGGCGGCAGATATCAGCTGCCGGCAATGGCTGCCGATGGCCGGTACCTGGGTAGCCAGGCCCACGCTTACGGTCAGGTGCGAGCCGGCCTCGGGTGCGGTGTGGGGGATGCCCAGGGCCAGCACCGTCTGGCGCAGTTTCTCGGCAACCAGCCGTGCGCCGCCCGGTGAGGTGTTGGGCAGCACCAGCGCAAATTCCTCGCCGCCATAGCGGGCCGGCAGGTCGCTGGGGCGCGACGACGAACTGCGAATGGCTTCGGCCACCCGGCGCAAGGCCTCGTCACCTGCCAGGTGGCCGAAGCTGTCGTTGAAGGCCTTGAAATAGTCCACGTCGATCATCAGCAGCGACAGCTGTTGCTGCTCGCGCATGGCCCGGCGCCACTCCAGCTCAAGGTACTCATCGAAGTGCCGGCGATTGGACAGCCCGGTCAAACCGTCGGAGTTCATCAGCCGCTGCAGCATCAAGTTCGAATCCAGCAGCTGCTGCTGGCTGACACGCAAGGCACGGTAGGCTTCGTCACGCTGAAGCAGCGTGAGGTAGGAGCGCGAGTGGTAGCGAATACGCGCCACCAGCTCGATGGTGTCTGGCAGCTTGACCAGGTAATCGTTTGCGCCTGCGGCAAATGCAGCACTCTTGACCAACGGGTCTTCCTTGGTCGACAGGACGATGATCGGAATGTCCTGGGTGGCCGGGTTGCTACGGTACTCGCGGACCAGCGTCAACCCGTCCAGGCCAGGCATGATCAGGTCCTGCAGAATCACCGTGGGCTTGATCCGCATCGCCTGCAACACTGCCTGGTGCGGGTCGGCACAGAAATGGAAGTCGATATTGTCCTCGTTGGCCAACCCCCGCCGCACGGCCTCGCCGATCATTGCCTGATCGTCCACCAACAGCACCATCGCCGAATTCTCGTCGGTGCTCGCGAAACCTTCGATCGGTAAATCATTCATGCCTGTTCACCCGATCACTGCCGGCCTGGCGGCGTGATTCAATACACTTCGTCATTTTGCGAAAACTTCCATCAAGCGCCCGGCGATGCGTTCGAGCGGGCGGATTTCCACTGCGGCATCAATTGCCGCAGCAGCCTTGGGCATGCCATAGACCGCACTGCTTGCCTGGTCCTGGGCGATGGTCAGAAACCCTTGCTGGCGCATCATTTTCAAACCTTGCGCACCGTCGCGCCCCATACCTGTGAGCAGTACCCCCACCGCATCCCCAGACCAGTAACGCGCCACGCTCTCGAAGAACACGTCGATGGAAGGGCGATAGATTTCATTCACCGGCTCGGCAGTGTAGGCCAGTTGGCCGTTCTGGAGCAGGCGCAGATGATGGTTCGTGCCGGCCAACAGCACTTCACCGGGCTGCGGTGGCTCGCCTTCGCGTGCCAGCCGCACGTGCAGCCCGGCCGCGCTGCTGAGCCATTCGGCCATGCCTGCAGCAAACACCTGGTCCACGTGCTGAACCAGCACGATGGCGGCCGGAAACGCCGGCGGCAAGCCCTTGAGCAGCACCTCGAGGGCAGCCGGCCCACCGGCTGAGGAGCCAATGGCCACCAGGCCGCGGCGCTGGGACACTTCCCGTAGCGGTGCGGCCACGTGCCGCGGTGCAGGCGGGCGCTGCTGGCCGATCAGCCAACTGATGTTGAGGATCTTGCGTAACAGCGGTGCTGCCGCCTCTCGCGCGTCCCCAGCGCCAAGCGCTGGCGTGTCCACCACATCCAGCGCGCCGTGGCCCATGGCCTCGAACACCCGGTGCACATTCTGTTTACGGTCGACCGTGACGATGACGATGGCGCAGGGGGTGTCGGCCATGATCCGCCGGGTTGCCTCCACGCCATCCATCACCGGCATGATCAGGTCCATCAGGATCAGGTCGGGAAGGCGCTCGGCACAGTGCTGAACAGCTTCGGCACCGTTGCTGGCCACCCAGACCACTTCGTGGGCAGGCTCCAGGGCGATCGCCCGGCGCAAGGCCTCAACGGCCAGGGGCATGTCATTGACGATGGCGATCTTCATCCCTGAGCACCTCCAATCAGCTCGACCACAGCATCCAGCAACGCATCGTCGTGGAAACTGGCCTTAGCCAAATAGTAGTCGGCCCCGGCATCCAGACCACGCCGTCGGTCTTCCTCGCGGTCCTTGTACGACACCACCATCACCGGCAACGACTGCAGGCGCTGGTCACGCCGCACCAAGGTGACCAGCTCGATACCGTCCATGCGCGGCATGTCGATATCGGTGATCAGCAGGTCGAAGTCGTCGCCGCGCAGCGCATTCCAGCCGTCCATGCCGTCCACTGCCACGTCGACATCATAGCCACGGTTGCCCAGCAGCTTGCGCTGCAGCTCGCGCACGGTCAGCGAATCGTCCACCACCAGAATACGCTTGCGAGCCACCCCTGCCGCCCCGCCGCTACCGCGTTCGACCCGTTCGAGGCTGCCGGTGCTCAGCAGCTTGTCCACGGAGCGTAACAAGTCTTCCACGTCCACGATGAGCACCACTGAACCATCGTCCAGCAGAGCGCCCGAAGAAATGTCCTGTACCTTGCCCAGGCGCGGGTCCAGCGGCATTACCACCAGCACCCGCTCGCCAATCAGGCGCTCCACCGCCACCCCGTAGAGCTGTTCACGCTCGCGGATCACCACCACGCGCAGGCTGCCTTGGTCGGCCTGGGCCGGCGGGCGGTTGAGCAACTGGCTGGCCGCGACCAGGCCAACATGTCGGCCTTCGTGCCAGAAATGCTGCCGGCCCTCGATCTGCACGATCTCCTCGGCGGTCACTTCCAGCGCATGCTCGATGTGGGCCAGCGGGAAGGCGTACGCCTCGCCGCCTACCTCTACCACCAGGCTGCGTACGACCGACAAGGTCTGGGGCACCTGCAGGTGGAAACGACAGCCCTGCCCCGCAGTCTGGGTCAGCTCGATGGCGCCACGCAGCTCACGTACCATATGCTGCACGGCGTCCAGCCCGACGCCGCGGCCAGACACTTCCGTGACTTTGTCACGCAGGCTGAAGCCGGGCAGGAACAGGAACGTGAGCAGTTCCTCGTCGCTCATGCGCAGCACGGTTTCAACCGGTGACAAGGCCCGCTCGACGATACTGGTACGCAGGCGGTCCAGGTCGATGCCGGCACCGTCGTCCAGCAGTTCCAGGCTGAGCATGCCGGCATGGTGTGAGGCGCGCAGGCGAATCAAACCTTCCTCGGGCTTGCCCAGCAGCAGGCGGCGTTCGGGCGATTCAATGCCGTGGTCCACGGCATTGCGCAGCAAGTGGGTCAGCGGTGCCTCGAGCTTTTCCAGCACATCGCGGTCAACCTGGGTTTTATCGCCCTCCACCACCAGACGCACCGGCTTGCCGAGCGAGCGGCCCAGGTCGCGGACCATGCGGCTCTGGCCGGCCAGCACATCGGCAAACGGGCGCATGCGGCAGGCCAGGGCGTTGTCGTACAGCAGTTGCGCGCGCTGGCTGGCCTGCCAGCCGAACTCATCCAGGTCCGCTGCCTGCTCGCGCAGGGTCTGCTGGGTTTCGCCCAGCACGCGTTGGGTCTGCGCCAGGGCGTCGAGTACCTCGCTGCCCAGGCCGCTGGCTTCCAGTTGCAGGCGCAGGCCGTCGAGGGCCTGCATGCCCTGGCCATGCAGGCGCTTGAGGCGTTGCAGGGTGGCCAGGTAAGGCTTGAGCCGCTGGGTTTCCACCAGCGACTTGCTGGACAGATCAAGCAGGCTGTTGAGCCGGTCGGCGGTTACCCGCAGCACCCGCTCTGCGCCCTCACCTTCACGCCGCCCGGCTTTGCGCCGCGGGGCGACTTCGGGCAGCGGCGGTTCCATGGCCACAGCCAGTGGCGCAGACGATGGCTCAGGCGATGGCTCAGGTGGCGGCGTAACCGGTGCAACCGCCCCCACCGGCAGCGCAGCCCCCGGGTCCAGCAACGCGGCCATCTGCGCCAGGAAGCCCGGTACGCTGCCCTGCGCCCCGGCATCGCCAGGCGTGGCGATGCGCATCAGCAGGTCAGTGCCCTGCAGCAAGGCGTCGATATGCTCGGCGGTAAGGCGCAAGCGGCCCTCTTGGGCAGCGACCAGGCAATCCTCCATCACGTGGGCAACGCTGACGCCGGCATCCACCCCGACGATACGCGCCGCGCCCTTCAGGGAGTGGGCAGCGCGCATGCAGGCTTCGAGCTGGTCAGCCTGGGTGGGGTTGCGTTCCAGGGCCATCAGGCCAGCGCTCAGCACCTGCGTCTGGGCATCGGCCTCCAGGCTGAACAGTTCGAGCAACGATGCATCGCGCATTTGCTCTGGGGTCATGACAGGCTCCGCTGCACGGCAGACAGTAATTGTTGTTCGTCCAGCACACGCACACTGCGCCCCCGCCACTGCAGTACCGCAGCCGTGAAGCGTACTGCGTCCTGGGCGCTGCCCAGCAGGCCAGGGTCGAGCCGGTGAATGCCGTCGATCTCTTCGACGGCCATCACCACCGGCCCACCGTCTGCCGCCAGCGTCAGCATGCGCGGGGTAGCCCGGCTACCGCGCTGCTCACCCGCACCCGCCGATGCCCCCAGCAACTCGGCCAGTGACAGGCAAGGCACCAGGGCACCACGCACGTTGGCCACCCCCAACAGCACCCGTGAACGCTGATGGGGCAGCGAGTGAATGGCTTGCAGGGGCGCAACTTCAGCCAGGCAGGCGGTGGGCAATGCCAGCCATTCATCGCCCAGGCGAAACAGCAGCATGGACCGGCCGGCGCAGTCTTCAGCAGGGGCAGGCTGGGCAGCCTCACGGTCTTGCACCAGTGCGTAGCGGTCCAGCAAGCGTGTGGCCGCAGCAGCGTGCACTTCGCAGTTGCGGCAGTGAATGTGCCGCTGCAGCAGCGGGCACTGCTTGTTACCGTGCACACCAATGCGGTTCCAGCAATCATCAATGGTGACATCGGTTTCAGCGAGCAGGCTGATCGAGGACTCGTTGTTCATTGGCCAGGCTCCCGACCCGCACGCACGGCGCGGTCCTGCAGGCGCCTGGCGCCGGCCAGGTCACCCTGGGCGGCCAGCAGCGCGGCCAGGTGCACCAAGGCCTCTGGGTGCTGGGGTTGCAGGTACAGGGCCTTGCGATAATGCGTCAGGGCTTGCGGCGCATCGCCCTCGGTGTCACTGAGCAGCCCCAGCCAGTAATACACCTGTGCGCTTGGGGCGAACTGACGCAGGTAACGCTGGCATTCGCTGCGGGCCTGCTGGCTCTCGCCGGCATTGGCGCAGCGGGCGATATTGGCCAGCAACTCGCGTTCGGTACCTGTACTGGCTTCGCCCTGAGGGGAGCGTGCCGGCGCGCCAGCGACGGCTGCACGCAGCGGGCGAGGCAGGGGCGTCGAGGGGATACGAGGAGGCACGGGAACGCTCCGCGCGCTTTTTCCATCAGCGACGGACGGCAGCGCCGGGAGGGTTTCCTCCTGGCGCACGTAAGCAAAGGACTGAGGTATGCCCAAGGGGCGCATGCCCATGCGCGCCAGCAGGCTGCCTTCGGCGGGGCCGATGAACAGCACGCCCTGGGGGTGCAGCAGGCGCTTGAGGGTTTCGAATACCCGCTGCTGGGTCGGCACGTCGAAGTAGATCAGCAGGTTGCGGCAGAAAACAAAGTCGTACAGCCCGTCGCGGCTGGCCAACGCGGGGTCCAGCACATTGCCTACCTGCAGGCTTACCCGCTGGCGCACGCGTTCGTGCAGGCGGTGGCCATCCTCCAGGGCTTCGAAGTGTCGCTCGCGAAAGCCCAGGTTATTGCCCCGGAAGGCATTGCGCCCATAGGTCGCCTGATTGGCTTTGGTCACCGAAATAGGGCTGATGTCCATGCCGTCGATCAAAAATGACGGCGGCGCCATACCGGCATCGATCAGCGCCATTGCCAGCGAGTAGGGTTCTTCACCCGTTGAACACGGCAGGCTCAGCAACCGCAGGGGCCGTGCCCCGGCGAGTTCGGCCAGGCGTTTATGGGCCAGGCTGGCCAGGGCGGTGAAAGAGTCCGGATAACGGAAAAACCAGGTTTCCGGCACGATCACCGCTTCGATCAGCGCCTGTTGCTCGTCGTGCGACTGCTGCAAGCGCAGCCAGTAGTCATCCAGCCCATTGGCCTGCAGTGCACTGCACCGTTGGCGCAGGGCTCGCTCAACCATCGGCGCCCCCACCGAGTCCACGTCCAGGCCAATACGTTCGCGCAGGAAGTTGAAGAAGTGTTGCTCGTTCATGTCGACGCCCCGCTTGGCTCATCCACGTACAGCAACTGATGCACGGCCTCAGGCAGCAGATCACCGACCTCGATGCGCTGCAGCATGCCCTGGTCATCCTGGCGGACCGGGCCCAGGTAGGGCGCCGGCGCATTGTGTACGCCATAGGGCTTGAACTCGCCAGGGTGGCAACGCAAGGTTTCGGTAGCGTGTTCGAGCACCAGGCCAAGCTGCAGGCCGGCACGGTAGTGCACCAGTACCAGGCGGGTGCTGGTGCGCTGCACGGCAGGCCGGCCGATGCACAGGGCGGTCAGGTCGACCACCGGCACCAGCCGCCCCCGGTGGGCAAGAATGCCGGCAACCCAGGCTGGCGCGTGCAGCACCGGTTTGAGCGGCAGACGCGGCAATACCTCGACCACTTCATGCACGTTCAGGGCAAAGCGCTGGTCATCGATGTGAAACAGTAAATACAACGAGCCCTTGTCGTGGTCCGCCTGCGCCGCGCGCGGTTGCATGTCGATCATCGCGGTCAGACTTTGAAGCGCGATACGCCGCCGCGCAGGCCGGCCGCCACCTGGCTCAGCTCATCGATGGCAAAGCTGGCCTGGCGCAGCGATTCCACCGTCTGGGTGCTGGCATCGCTCAACTGGGCCAGTGCCTGGTTGATCTGCTCGGCGCCCGTGGCCTGGGCCTGCATGCCCTCGTTGACCATCAGCACACGGGGTGCCAAGGCCTGCACCTGGTGAATGATCTGGCTGAGCTGCTCACCCACCTGCTGCACTTCGAACATGCCGCGGCGCACTTCTTCGGAGAACTTGTCCATGCCCATGACCCCAGCCGACACTGCCGACTGGATCTCGCGCACCATCTGCTCGATGTCATAGGTGGCGACGGCTGTCTGGTCGGCCAAGCGCCGCACTTCGGTCGCTACCACCGCAAAACCACGGCCGTATTCACCGGCTTTTTCCGCCTCAATGGCAGCGTTGAGCGACAGCAGGTTGGTCTGGTCGGCCACCTTGACGATGGTCACCACCATCTGCGTGATGTTGCTGGCCTTCTCGTTGAGAATGCCCAGCTTGGCGTTGACGAGGTCGGCCGCCCCCATTACCTGGTGCATGGTGTCTTCCATGCGCGCCAGCCCCTGCTGGCCGGAACCGGCCAGGCTCGATGCCTGGTCGGCGGCGGAGGTCACCTCGGTCATGGTGCGCACCAGGTCACGCGAGGTGGCGGCAATTTCACGGGACGTGGCACCAATCTCGGTGGTAGTGGCGGCCGTCTCGGTGGCCGTGGCCTGCTGCTGCTTGGAGGTGGCAGCGATTTCGGTTACCGACGTGGTGACCTGCACCGACGAGCGCTGAGCCTGGGCGACAAGGTTGGCCAGCGATTCCGCCATCTCGTTGAAGCCGCCTTCGATGGCCCCGAATTCGTCCTTGCGCGCCAGGTTCAGGCGCATGCTCAGGTCACCCGAGCGCAGCTTGTCCAGGGCGGTGACGATCTGTTTCATGGGGGCGGTGATGGCACGCAGCAGCAGCCACCCACAAATGCCGGCGGCCGCAATGGCCATCAACAGCGACACCACCATGCTGCCTTTGGCGGTGGCCACGGCGCTGACGATCTCGCGGGTCGCCGCATCGGCAGACAAGCGGTTCTGTTCGATCACTTCGTTCAGGTGCTTGCGACCCTCTACCCAGGTCGGGGTCAGGACGTCGGTGATCAGGCGCTGGGCCTCGGCGTAGTTGCGCTGGCGGTAGGCATCGAGCACCTGGCCGATTTCACCGACGTAGGTCTGCTCCAGCTGGACGAAGGCCTCGAAGCGCGCCTGGTCCTCCCCGCTACGGATGGTGCTCTGGTAGCTGGCCATGTGCTGCTTGAGCCGGTCTTCGAAGCTTTTGAACAGCTCGAGGTCGGCCGAAGACAGTTCGCGGCGGTCGGAAAGCCCCACCAGTTGCTGGCTGGTGACATAACTGTCCACCCACGCACTGCGGATCATCGAGCTGTAGTAGACGCCTGGAATGTTATTGGTGCCCACCGCTTCCTCGGCAGTCTCGATGGTCACCAACCGCGAGTAGGCTGCCACGATCATCAACAGCATGATGGTGATGATCACGGCAAAGCTTGCCAGGATCCGTTGGCGCAACGTCCAGTTCTTCACATTCAGCCCTCAGGAATTCACTACGAGCGGGAAAAATCGTCGAAGTATAGCCCAGGCGCCCTACAGTTTTGCGGCTCAAATGCAGGCAGTGGCCGCAAAATGCCACCTCACTGAGGCGGCCGTGTTGCCTAGGCCTGGGCGGCAGCCTGCCGGGCCTGCTTTTCAAGCTCTTCGCGCAGCCCCGGTTGCAGGCCCAGACGGCGAGCCAGCTCGTCCAGGTAGGCGCGCTCCATGAAGTTTTCCTGGTCGACCATCATCAGGCTGGCCAGGTACATTTCTGCGGCTATTTCCGGCGTTTGCGCGGCGCTGGCGACTTCTGCCGGGTCCAGCGGCTTGTTCAGCTCCGCATGCAGCCATTGCTGCAGCTGGCCGTCATTGTCCAGGCGGGTGAACTCGCCTTCGATCAGCGCCCGCTCCCGGTCGTCCACGTGGCCGTCGGACTTGGCGGCTGCCACCAGCGCCCGCAACACCGCCTGGCTGTGCTGCTCCACTTCAGCGGGTGGTACACGGTCTACGGTCTGCGGCTGCACCGCAGCACCTTGCTGGCTGGCCTGCCAGTTGCCGTAGGCTTTGTACGCCAGCACTCCGAGTGCCGCCAGGCCACCGTAGGTCAGGGCCTTGCCACCGAACTTGCGGGCCTTCTTGCTGCCCAGCAGTACCCCCAGCGCGCCCCCGCCCAGCAACCCGCCGCCGGCGCCCGACAGCAGCCCGCCCAGGCCACCGGCGCCAGCCCCAGGCTTACCACCGCCAGCCTGTTTTTCGAGCAGTTGCTGACCCGATTTGAGCAGTTGATCCAGCAGGCCCCGAGTATTCATCGGTGCGTCTCCACATAAAGGAAATGAACAGCCAGAGTAAGACTTGCCCTACAACTCGCCACAGCGGATTTGCATCCGGATGTTGCATTGACCGGCAAAAAGCCAACTAGACTCGATATCGCCAGCACCTCCCGAACAAGAACTCCACAAGAGGGAACACCATGTCAGTGCACAAGACCGCATGGCTCGGCGCCTTGTCGACCGCCCTGCTCGCCAGCGCCGGCCTGCAGGCCGGCGAACCGCTCAAGGCGCTGGGCCCGGGCGAAGGGCGCCTGGACATCGTCGCCTGGCCTGGCTACATCGAGCGCGGTGAAAGCGACAAGGCCTACGACTGGGTAACCGGTTTCGAGCAGCAGACCGGTTGCAAGGTCAGCGTCAAGACCGCCGCCACCTCGGACGAAATGGTCAGCCTGATGACCAAGGGCGGTTATGACCTGGTGACCGCTTCGGGTGATGCCTCGCTGCGCCTGATTGCCGGCAAGCGGGTGCAGCCGATCAATACCGCGCTGATTGCCAACTGGAAGCACATCGACCCGCGCTTGCAGAACGGTGGCTGGTACGTGGTCGACAAGCAGGTCTATGGCACACCCTATCAGTGGGGCCCCAACGTGCTGCTCTACGACACCCGTGTTTTTCCCCAACCGCCCACTACCTGGGGGGTGGTGTTCGTCCCGCAGGACCTGCCTGACGGCAAGCCCAACAAAGGCCGCGTGCAAGCGTACGACGGGCCTATCTACATCGCCGATGCCGCGCTGTACCTGAAATCAGCCAGGCCCGAACTGGGCATTGCCGACCCCTACGAACTCACCGAACCGCAGTACCAGGCGGTGCTGGAACTGCTGCGCCAGCAGCATCCGCTGGTGCATCGTTACTGGCATGACGCCACGGTGCAGATGAGCGACGTGAAAAACGAAGGCGTGGTCGCCTCAAGCTCATGGGGCTATATGGTCAACGGCCTGAAAGCCGACAACCAGCCAGTCGCCTCGACGATTCCCAAGGAGGGTGCGACCGGCTGGGCGGACACCACCATGCTGCACGCCGAAGCCAAGCACCCCAACTGCGCCTACCAGTGGATGGACTGGTCACTGCAACCCAAGGTGCAGGGCGATGTGGCCGCCTGGTTCGGCTCGTTACCCGCCGTACCGGCCGCCTGCACCGGCAGCCAGCTGCTGGGCGCTGAAGGCTGCAAGACCAATGGTTTCGATAACTTCGACAAGATTGCCTTCTGGAAAACCCCACAGGCGCAGGGCGGCAAGTTCGTACCCTACAGCCGCTGGACCCAGGACTACATCGCGATCATGGGCGGACGCTGAGGTTTTCTGAATGCCCCTAGCCGTCCAGTTCACCCAGGTTTCCCGCACCTTCGGCGAGGTCAAGGCAGTCGACCAGGTCAGCATCGACATCGCCGAAGGGGAATTTTTCTCCCTGCTCGGGCCCTCGGGCTCTGGCAAGACCACGTGCCTGCGGTTGATAGCGGGCTTCGAACAGCCCAGCAGCGGTTCCATCCGCATCCATGGGGCGGAAGCCGCTGGCGTGCCGCCGTATCAGCGAGACGTCAATACGGTTTTCCAGGACTACGCCCTGTTCCCGCACATGAACGTGCTGGACAACGTGGCCTACGGCCTGAAGGTAAAGGGCACGCCCAAGGCCGAGCGCCATAGCCGTGCCGAAAACGCCCTGGCCATGGTCGCCCTGGCCGGTTACGGCGCGCGCAAGCCTGCCCAGCTGTCGGGCGGCCAACGCCAGCGGGTGGCGCTGGCCAGGGCGTTGGTCAACCGCCCGCGGGTGCTGCTGCTGGACGAGCCGCTGGGGGCGCTGGACCTCAAGCTGCGTGAACAGATGCAGGTCGAGCTGAAGAACCTGCAACGGCAACTGGGCATCACCTTCGTGTTCGTGACCCATGACCAGACCGAGGCGCTGTCGATGTCCGACCGGGTGGCGGTGTTCAACCGTGGCCGTATCGAACAGGTGGACACGCCGCGCAACCTCTACCTGAACCCAGCCACCCCCTTCGTGGCGTCCTTCGTCGGCACCTCCAACGTGGTGCGTGGCCCGCTGGCCGAAGCCCTCAGCGGCAGCCCTGCGCCCTTCTCCATCCGCCCCGAACACATCCGCCTGGGCGCCGCCGGGCCCGACAGCCGTCACGTTCAAGTCGAAGGCTTGTTGCGCGATATCCAGTACCAAGGCAGTGCCACGCGCTTCGAAGTACAGCTGGACAGCGGCCAGTTGCTGGCGGTCAGCCAGGCCAATGACAACTGGCAGGCCATGCCCCAGGCCTGGCAGCCGGGGCAACGCGTGCAAGCGCACTGGCCGCAAGAGGCCATGACCCAGCTGCAGGACACCGAGGCGTACTGACATGACCCCACTGCGCACCTTGTGCAACGTGCTGTACCAGCGCCCCAACCTGTACCTGGCGCTGCTGCTGGTTGCGCCGCTGGGGTGGTTCGGTGCCATCTACCTGGGCTCGCTGCTGAACCTGCTGTGGCAAGGCTTCTACACGTTCGATGACTTCACCATGGCAGTGACGCCAACGCTGACCCTCGCCAATTTCGCAGCGCTGTTCAACCCGTCCAACTTCGACATCATCGTGCGCACAGTGACCATGGCAGTCGCCGTATCACTGGCAAGTGCGGTGCTGGCCTTCCCCATTGCCTATTACATGGCCCGCTACACCCGCGGCAAGACCAAGGCGTTTTTCTACATTGCAGTGATGATGCCCATGTGGGCCAGCTACATCGTCAAGACCTACGCATGGACCCTGCTGCTGGCCAGGGGCGGTGTGGCCCAGTGGTTCACCCAGCAATTGGCTCTGGACGGCCTGCTGCAGGCCATCCTGGGCATTCCGGGGGTAGGTGGCAGCACGTTGTCCACGTCCCACCTGGGGCGTTTTCTGGTGTTCGTCTATATCTGGCTGCCATTCATGATCCTGCCGATCCAGGCCGCGCTGGAGCGCCTGCCGCCGTCGCTGCTGCAAGCCTCGGCCGACCTGGGGGCAAGGCCGCTGCAAACGTTCATGCAGGTGACCCTGCCGCTGTCGATACCCGGCATCGCCGCCGGCTCGATCTTCACCTTCTCGCTCACCCTCGGCGACTTCATCGTGCCACAGCTGGTGGGCCCGCCCGGCTACTTCATCGGCAGCATGGTCTATGCCCAGCAGGGTGCCATCGGCAACATGCCCATGGCTGCGGCGTTCACCCTGGTGCCCATTGTGCTGATCGCCCTCTACCTCGCTGTGGTCAAGCGCATGGGGGCCTTCGATGCACTCTGACAAGGCGCCCTGGGGCCTGCGCCTGGCCGCTTGGGGCGGGCTGCTGTTCCTGCACTTTCCCATCCTGATCATTCTGCTGTACGCCTTCAATACCGAAGATGCAGCGTTCAGCTTTCCGCCCCGGGGCCTGACCCTGAAGTGGTTCACCGTGGCGCTGGCCAGGCCCGACGTGCTGGATGCAATCAGCCTCTCCCTGCAGGTGGCCTGCCTGGCCACGCTGATTGCGCTGGTGCTTGGCACGCTGGCTTCGGCGGCGCTGTACCGGCGCAGCTTTTTCGGCAAGGAAAGCCTTTCGCTGGTGCTGATACTGCCTATCGCCCTGCCCGGCATCATCACCGGCATCGCCTTGCTTTCGACGTTCCGCAGCCTGGGTATCGAACCGGGTGTGTTCACCATCGTGGTCGGCCACGCCACCTTCTGCGTGGTGATCGTCTACAACAATGTGATCGCGCGCCTGCGGCGCACCTCGCAAAGCCTGATAGAAGCCTCGATGGACCTGGGCGCGGACGGTTGGCAGACGTTCCGCTACATCATCCTGCCCAACCTGGGCTCCGCGCTGCTGGCAGGCGGCATGCTGGCCTTTGCCCTCTCGTTCGACGAAATCATCGTGACCACCTTCACCGCGGGCCATGAGCGAACCCTGCCCATCTGGCTACTGAACCAGCTCAGCCGCCCACGTGACGTACCCGTGACCAACGTGGTTGCCATGCTGGTGATGCTGGTGACCATGCTGCCCATTCTTGGCGCCTACTACCTGACCCGGGGCGGCGACGCCGTTGCGGGCAGCGGCAAATGAACCCGGAGGAACCCCCATGCAAACCCAGATGCTGATCAATGGCCAGCTGGTTGCCGGCGAAGGCCCGGCCTGGACCGTGCTGGACCCTGCCAAGGGCACAGCCCTGGCGCAAATCCAGGAAGCCAGCGAAGCCCAGGTGGATAGCGCGGTGCGTGCCGCGCATCAGGCGTTCGACAGTTGGTCGCAGGCCTGCCCCAAAGACCGCGCGCAGGCCCTGCTGGCACTGGCAGATACCATCGAGGCCAACGGTGACGAGCTGGCCGGGCTGGAATCGCAGAACTGCGGCAAACCGCTGGGCGCTGCCCGCAACGACGAGATCCCCGCGATTGCCGACGTATTCCGCTATTTTGCCGGTGCCGCACGCTGCCTGGGTGGCCTGGCTGCCGGCGAGTACCTGCCAGGCCACACGTCGATGATCCGCCGTGACCCACTGGGGGTGGTGGCCTCGATCGCGCCGTGGAACTACCCGTTGATGATGCTGGCCTGGAAGGTCGCCCCGGCACTCGCTGCGGGTAACACCGTGGTGATCAAGCCATCGGAGCTGACCCCGCTTACGGCCTTGCGCCTGGGTGAGCTGGCCAAGACGCTGCTGCCACCAGGGGTGCTGAACATTGTGTTTGGCCGCGGCCAGACGGTGGGCAATCCGCTGGTCACTCACCCTCTGGTGCGCATGGTTTCGCTGACGGGCTCGATCGCCACCGGGGCTCACATCATCGGTGCCACCGCCGACAGCGTAAAACGCACCCATATGGAGCTGGGCGGCAAAGCCCCGGTGCTGGTGTTCGACGATGCCGACATCGACGCCGCCATCGACGGCATCCGCACGTTCGGCTTCTACAATGCCGGCCAGGACTGCACCGCGGCCTGCCGCCTGTATGTGCAGGACGGTATCTACGAGCGTTTCGTCGAACGCCTGGGTGCGGCGGTGGCCAGCCTCAAGCAGGGTCTGCAGGATGCGGAGGGTACAGAGCTGGGCCCGCTGATCAGCGCCCAGCACCGCGACAAGGTAGCCGGCCTGGTACAGCGCGCCATCGCGCAGCCGCACATCCGCCTGGTCACGGGCGGCAAGGTCGTTGCCGGGGATGGCTTCTTCTTCGAGCCAACGGTGCTGGCCGATGCCCAGCAGGATGACGAGATCGTGCGCCACGAGGTGTTCGGCCCAGTGGTGTCGGTCACCCGCTTCACTGACGAGGCGCAGGCGTTGGCATGGGCCAACGACTCCAACTACGGGCTTGCCTCATCCGTGTGGACCCGCGACACCGGCCGCGCCCACCGCCTGGCGGCGCGGCTGCAATATGGCTGCACGTGGGTGAATACCCACTTCATGCTGGTCAGCGAAATGCCCCACGGCGGGCAGAAGCATTCAGGGTATGGGAAGGACATGTCGATGTACGGGCTGGAGGATTACACCTGCGTGCGGCATGTGATGATCAAGCACTGAGGGCCCGTTCATTGAGGACCACGTAGTGTCGTGGCCCCACGCTCAGAAATATCCTTCAACAACGATGGATCACCTCCTACAGGTGATCCATTGAGTGGCTTTCGTTGGTATCATAATCTGATACCATGAACAATCAACAGAAAGCCACGCTTGAAAACCTGTGGAAGACACCAACGCCCAAGGCGCTGGAATGGGCGCGAATTGAAACCCTGCTGGTATCGGCAGGTGCGCGAGTCATTGAAGGGCGTGGCTCGCGTGTGCGCTTCTAACTTAACGGTGTAGTAGCGACGTTTCATCGCCCTCACCCGGACAGGCACGCGAAAACCTATCAGATACGGGATGCCCGCCAGTTTCTTGAGCAGGCAGGAGTAACGCCATGAACGTGATGAATTATCGCGGCTACGCCGCACGCATCGAATACAGCGATGAAGACCAACTGCTGATCGGCCACGTCGCGGGTATCCGAGATGTGATTGGCTTTCACGGTGAATCCATCAGCGAGCTACGCCAGGCCTTCCATGAGGCAGTAGATGATTATCTTGAAACCTGTGAGCGCCTTGGCCGGGCGCCGCAGAAAACCTATTCCGGCAAGCTGAGCCTGCGGCTTGAGCCCGCCCTTCATGCCAGCGTGGCTGCCAAGGCCGAACTGGCACAGAAGAGCATCAATCAATGGGTCATCGACATCCTCAGCGGGGCGGCCTGCGCCTGACCGCCATGGCGGCTCAGTGCCGCCCCCGCACCTCAATCACGCAAGTCCGACTCATGAATCGGATTCGCACGGCTGGTGGCCCGTTGGTACTGGGCGGGCCAGGTAGCCTTGTTGCCGCCCAGGTCGTCATCGGCGTGCAGTGGCCAGTATGGGTCACGCAGCAGTTCACGGGCGAGGAAGATGATATCGGCCTGGCCCGTACGCAGAATGTGTTCGGCCTGGGCGGGTTCGGTGATCATGCCGACGGTGCCGGTTGCCATCTCCGATTCCTTGCGCACGCGCTCGGCAAAGCGGGTTTGGTAACCCGGGCCGGTCGGGATTTCGGCATGGCTCGAGGTACCGCCAGATGACACGTCGATCAGGTCCACGCCCAGCACGCGCAGGCGGCGGGCCAACTCGACCGTCTCGTCCGGGTTCCAGCCGTCCTCCACCCAGTCGGTGGCCGACACCCTTACGAACAGCGGCAGCTCCGCAGGCCACACCTTGCGCACCGCCTCCACTACCTGCAGGGTCAGGCGAATACGGTTTTCGAAACAGCTGCCGTAGTCGTCCTGGCGCTGGTTGCTCAGCGGTGACAGGAACTGGTGCAGCAGGTAACCGTGGGCGGCGTGAACCTCAACGACCTTGAAACCCGCTTCCAGGGCACGCTGGGTCGCGGCGACGAACGCGTCTACTACACCCTGGATTTCATCGCGGCTCAGTTCGCGGGGGGCGGTATGCTCGGGGTCAAAGGCAATGGGGGATGGCCCCACGGGGTGCCAGCCGCCGTCTTCAGGTTTGACGCTGCCGTGCTTGCCCAGCCATGGCCGGTGAGTGCTGGCCTTGCGCCCGGCATGGGCCAGTTGAATACCCGGCACGGCGCCCTGGGCGGTGATGAAACGCGTGATGCGTTGCAGCGGGGGGATCTGGGCATCGTTCCACAGGCCGAGGTCTTCGGCGGTAATGCGGCCATCCGCCGTGACCGCCACGGCTTCGCTGAACACCAGTCCCGCCCCGCCCACGGCACGGCTGCCCAGGTGGACAAGGTGCCAGTCGTTGGCCAGGCCATCGACAGAGGAATACTGGCACATCGGCGATACCGCAATGCGGTTTGGCAAGGTCAACTGACGCAGGGTGTAAGGCTCGAGCAGCAGGCTCATGAGGGCACCTCCCAAGGACTCCTAGGGTGATCCGGCTCGGGCACTCGCAGATCGATCCTTGGCCCGATGCCGGTCAATGTTCAGACTAGACCAGATTGGGTGGGGGGTAGGTTCCATGGGATTTGGGTGGCCATGGCTGCCTGGCTTGAGAGGGATGTCGTTTTCCAGGTCGAGCCCCCCTTCAGAAACCAAGGCAACCCCAGCAACCCTCAGCGCGGCTCCATGTGGGCGATCATCAACTGCACACTTTCATTGCCACGAAACTCGTTCACGTCCAGCTTGTAGGCCAGTTCCACCCAGCGAACGGTCGGGTTCGGCCAGACCTCGCGGTCAATGCCAAAGGCGATGCCATCCAGGCGTACGGTGCCACACTCGCTCTTGAGCACCACTTTCAGGTGGCGCTCACCCACCACGCGCTGCTCCACCAGTTGGAACACCCCATGGAACAACGGCTCGGGGAAATGCTGCCCCCAAGGGCCGGCATTGCGCAGTGCCTTGGCAAGGTCCAGGTGGAACTCTTCTACTGCCAGGCTGCCATCGGACAACAAACGGCCGGTGAGGTCGTCTTCACACAACTGGCGCCGTACTTCTTCATCGAACGCTTCGGCAAACGCCGGGAAATTCCCCTCCGGCAGAGACAGCCCAGCCGCCATGGCGTGGCCGCCGAACTTGCTGATCAACTGCGGATGGCGGGCAGCAACGGCATCCAGCGCATCGCGGATGTGAAAGCCTGGAACCGAACGGGCAGACCCCTTCAGCACACCCTCCCCCGCATCGGCGAAGGCGATGGTAGGCCGGTGGTAGCGCTCCTTCAGGCGTGACGCCAGGATGCCGATCACGCCCTGGTGCCACTCGGCATCGAACAGGCACAGCCCGTACGGCATCGACTCCACCGGCAGGTCCCGCAGTTGGGCCAGGGCCTCGCGCTGCATGCCCTGTTCGATGGACTTGCGGTCCTGGTTCAGGCCGTCCAGCTGTTGGGCCATGTCCTGGGCCAGGGCCGCGTCTTCGCACAGCAGGCATTCGATACCCAGGCTCATGTCATCCAGGCGCCCGGCAGCGTTCAGCCGTGGGCCGAGGATGAAGCCCAGGTCGGTGGAGGTGATGCGCCGGTGGTCGCGGCGGGCCACTTCGAGAATGGCCTTCAACCCCGGCCGGGCACGGCCAGCGCGGATACGCTCGAGGCCCTGGTAAACCAGGATGCGGTTGTTGGCATCCAGCGGTACCACATCAGCCACGCTGCCCAGCGCCACCAGGTCGAGCAGTTCACCGATGTTGGGCTGCGGCTGCGTTGCGTAACGCCCCAGGCTGCGCAACCGTGCACGCAGGGCCATGAGTACATAGAAGATCACCCCGACACCGGCCAGCGCCTTGCTGGGGAACGTGCAGCCGGGCTGGTTGGGGTTGATGATGGCATCGGCTTCTGGCAACTGCTCACCGGGCAGGTGATGGTCAGTGACCAGTACCTTCAGCCCAGCGGCTTTGGCGGCAGCGACGCCCTCGACACTGGAAATGCCGTTGTCTACCGTGATCAGCAATTCAGGCTGGCGTTGCAGTGCCACTTCAACGATTTCCGGGGTCAGCCCGTAGCCGTACTCGAAGCGGTTGGGCACCAGGTAATCGACGTGGGCGGCCCCCAGCAAGCGCAGGCCCAGCACGCCGACGGTACTGGCCGTGGCGCCATCGGCATCGAAGTCACCGACGATGAGAATACGCTGGCGCTGGTCGATGGCGTGCACCAGCAAATCGACACCGGCCTCGATGCCTTTGAGCTGCTGATAAGGCAACAGGCGCGCCAGGCTCTTGTCCAGCTCGGCCTCGCTCTGCACGCCACGGGCGGCGTACAGGCGGGTGAGCAACGGCGGCAGGTTACCGAGAAAAGGCAGGGCAGGCGGCAGCGGGCGAGGTTCAATACGCATGGGGTGGTTCAGCCACGCTCCCCGAGCAGCCACTGCAACTGCACTTCGTGTTGGCCACGGTCGTCGGTGACAAACACCGTGCCTTCACTGATCATCACATCCCATTTGATGCTGCGCGGCATGTCGGTGGCCAGGGTTTCCAGCACTTCCTGGGGCACCGCGGCGATGCTGAGGTTTTTCAGGTTCTTGACCGCGCCCACCACCTTGCCTTCCCACACGCGCAGGCTGCCGTAGGCCAGCAGGCTGGTGCGCTCGGTACGGCGCGAGCACCAGGTCAGGCACTCGGCGTCGGGCTGGCCCACCTCGATCCAGTGCAGCACGCGGTCGTCCAGGCTTTTTTCCCACAGCGCCGGTTCGTCTACATCCGAGAGGCCACGGCCGAATGCCAGGTTCTCGTTGTACCACAGCGCGTACGCCAACAAACGAACCGCCATGCGCTCTTCGGTTTCCGAAGGGTGCCGTGCAATGGTCTGCTTGACGCTCTCGTAGACGTTGCGGTCGAGGTCGGTCAGGTTCAGTTCGAATTTGTAGGTGGTGGACGGCTGGGCCATGGTCGCAGGGCTTCTTGCTCGAAATAAAAGGTGCCCAGTCTAACCGATCCGGCACCTTGTTGTGCCGCGGCAGTATCTGCCGCTCAGGAGCTGTGATAAAACCACGGCTGTTTTCAGCTGCCACGGATGCCCCATGTCGACGCCTAGCAAACCCCTCGCCGGCCTCAAGGTGGTCGAGCTCGGCACCCTGATCGCCGGGCCGTTCGCCTCGCGTATCTGCGCCGAATTCGGCGCCGAAGTGATCAAGGTGGAATCGCCCGATGGCGGTGACCCGCTGCGCAAATGGCGCAAGCTGTATGAGGGTACGTCGCTGTGGTGGTTCGTGCAGGCACGCAACAAGCAGTCGCTCACCCTGAACCTGAAGCACCCTCAGGGCCTCGATATTCTCAAGCAACTGCTGGCCGACGCAGACATCCTCATCGAGAACTTCCGCCCGGGCGTACTGGAAAAGCTCGGCCTGGGCTGGGATGTGCTGCATGCGCTGAACCCTCGGCTGGTCATGGTGCGCCTGTCCGGCTTTGGCCAGACCGGGCCGATGAAGGACCAGCCAGGCTTTGGCGCGGTGGGTGAATCCATGGGTGGCTTGCGCTACATCACTGGCTTCGACGACCGCCCGCCGGTGCGCACGGGTATTTCGATTGGCGATTCGATCGCGGCACTGTGGGGCGTGATCGGCGCGCTCATGGCCCTGCGCCACCGCGAAGTGAATGGCGGCGAAGGCCAGGTCGTGGATGTTGCGCTGTACGAAGCCATTTTCGCCATGATGGAAAGCATGGTGCCGGAATTCGACGTATTCGGTTTTATCCGCGAGCGGACCGGCAACATCATGCCGGGCATCACCCCCTCCTCCATCCACACCAGCGCAGACGGCAAGCACGTGCAGATCGGCGCCAATGGCGATGCGATCTTCAAGCGCTTCATGCAGGCCATTGGCCGTAACGACCTGGCCGAAGACCCTGCATTGGCGACCAATGATGGCCGCGACCTGCGCCGCGATGAGTTGTATGGGGTAATTGACCGGTGGGCCAACGGCTTGCCCCTGGATACGCTGATGCAGGTGCTGACTGCCGCCGAAGTGCCGGCAAGCCGCATCTATTCGGCCGAAGACATGTTCAACGACCCGCAATACCTGGCACGCGAGATGTTTCTGCAGGCCAAACTGCCCGACGGCAAGGCGTTCCGTATGCCGGGCATCGTGCCGAAACTGTCGGACACCCCAGGCGCTGCCGAATGGGTGGGCCCTGCCCTGGGTGAACACACTGATGCAGTGCTTGCCCGGCTGGGCTACGACGCGGTAGCCATCGCCGGCCTGCGCCAAGCAGGCGCGGTCTGATCCTGGCCCGCCCCTGCTGCAGGGGTAGCCTCGCCAGGCTCGCCCTGCTGTGCGGCTTGCTGCCCACGCTGCTCTGCCAGCCAGCCGCAGCGCGTGAGCGCTTGCTATGGCTGGTGCGCGACCTGCCGCCCTTTACCGTATTCGAGGGCCCTGAAACAGGCCACGGCGTTATCGATCAACTGCTCCCGCAATTGATCGAACACATGCCCGAATACGACCACGACGTTCTGCGGGTCAACCGTGCCCGTGGCATCCAGATGCTGCAGGACCCAGCCACCTTCACCTGCGACCCGATGCTGCTGTGGACGGCCGAACGTGCCCGTTACGTGCATTTTTCCATCCCGATGCTGGGCGTGCGTACCAGTGGCCTGGTGTCACTGAAGGAAAGCCAACCGCTGATTGCGCCCTACCTCGACGGCGATGCCGTGGACCTGCTGGGGCTGATGAGCCGCACCTCACTCAAGCTGGGCGTGGTTGCCGAGCGTAGCTATGGCATGCTGATCGACCACACGCTACGCCAGTTGCCCGATGCGGCCCTGAGCCGACACTACGGCACCGAAGCCACCGCCAACCTGTTGCAGATGCAACACCTGGGGCGGTTGCGCCTGGTATTGGGTTACTGGCCTGAAGTGCGCTACCTGATCCAGCAGCAAGGTGGGTCGCTGGCGGATTACCAGTTCCATCCCATCCAGGGGGTAAACCCCTATCAGTTCCTGCATGTAGGCTGTTCGGATACCCCGTTGGGACGCGCTGCGGTGGCGCGTATCGACCAGTTGCTGCCAGCATTGCGCCGCGAGGTGCTGCCCCGTGCGTACGCTCGCTGGCTGGCGCCGGTGGAACAGGAAGACTATCTCGAACAGAGCAGGCAGTTCTTCACTGAGCATCAGCCACCCCTTGAAGCCCGTTAAACCGCAGGCAAAAAGAAACCCCGGACGCGGGGGGAGGTACGTCCGGGGTCAAGCGAAAGCCCTGGGGCTTTACGGGGCAGTATCAGCCAACACGGGAGCGAAGCATTGGCTGGCTGCACTGAAACATTCGATGAACACCTCAGGCAAAGGTTCCCTGGGGCTGCTGACGTTGCTGCAGGGCTGCAATCACACAGGGCTGCAAACGCCCTTCGGCGATCTGCAAGTCACGGTGCAGGCCATCCACCAGGTCCACCAGCAGGCGCTGTTCTTGCAACTGGAACTCACTGACCGTGCGCTGCAAGGTAATGCCGGCCAGGTGATCGTGAACAGTCAGCTGGCGGTTGCCGCGTTCATCGGCGAGGCTGAGTTGAGCCTGGTAAGGGGCCAGTGCTTGGTTGAGCAGTCTGCAGATTCTTTCCATCCGGAACACTCGCTGGGTGGTGGGGGTACTGAAAGCAGACCAGCGCGCGCAGCGGAAAGTTCGTCCCGCCGTGGCCGTTTCAGTGAGCATGCGGTGTGTTTGTGACAGTTTGAATACCCCGCCATGGGCGCTGCTGCAGGGTTTGCAGCGCGTTTTGCAAGGCTGGCGTCGATACCGGCCATGGCAGCTCGGCCAGCACGCGCAAGCCCACGCCTCGGGCTTCCTGGGCTAGGTCGCGCCGCCTTGGCCCAGCGCTGCCCACAAACACCAGCGGGCAGGCGGCGGGCAGTTTCTTGAGCAGGGCCAAGCCGGTGCGGGTGGGCATGGCGTGATCGACGATCACCAGGTCAGGGCACCGCACGGCCGACAGACAAGCGTTAAGTTCGGCAGTGTTCTCGCTGATGCGAACCTGGAAGATGCCCTGGGCATTGAGCGCTTGGTGCAGAAGAATCTGATGCGATGGGCGTGCCTGGTGAATCAACACATGGGGCTGGTACATGAGCCGCTCCTGTTGAGAGGACCGGCTAATCTAGGCTGGACGAACGCCAGCCAGAATAGGACGCGTCTGAAACCACCCCAGGAAATACCTGAGGCATCGGGGCTGACTGGCAGCCCCGATGCGCCGAGGGTTACAACGGCTTGCCGCGGTTGCCGTGCTGGCTGACGAAGGCCTGGACAGCCTTCAGGTCATTGGCCAGTACCGTGCAGCGCTCCTCGCGGCTGAACAGGTCGCTGAGGTGCACCGGCAGCTCCAGCGCCTTGCCGACCCCGGCCTGCTCGACAGCCTCGGGGAATTTGACCGGGTGCGCCGTGCCCAGCACCACCATCGGCGTGTCCAGGCTGCGACGGCACTCGCGGCCCGCTTTCACACCAATGGCCGTGTGTGGGTCAAGCACTTCGCCGGTGCTGGCGAACACATCGGCGATGGTCTGGCAGGTCTGCTCGTCAGTCACGGCCAGCGAATCGAACAGCTTGCGCGCTTCGGTCCAGCGGTCCTGCTCCACGCTGAAACCGCCACCCTGCCTGAAGTTGGCCATCAGTTCGGCAATCGCTGCCCCGTTGCGACCGTGCAGGTCGAACAGCAGGCGCTCGAAGTTGGACGAAACCATGATGTCCATCGACGGCGACAGCGTGGCGTGCAGGGTTTCCTTGACGTACTGGTTGCCGCTCATGAAGCGGTGCAGGATGTCGTTGCGGTTGGTAGCCACCACCAGTTGGCTGATCGGCAGGCCCATGTTGCGTGCCAGGTAACCCGCGAAGATGTCGCCGAAGTTGCCGGTGGGCACAGAAAACGCTACCGAACGCGCCGGGCCGCCAAGCTGCAGGGCTGCATGGAAGTAGTAGACGATCTGGGCCATGATCCGCGCCCAGTTGATCGAGTTCACAGCCACCAGGCGGGTGCCCTTGAGGAACGACTGGTCGGCGAAGCTCGCCTTGACCATTTCCTGGCAGTCGTCGAAGTTGCCTTCGATGGCGATGTTGTGAATGTTCTCGCCAAAGATGGTGGTCATCTGCCGACGTTGTACTTCCGACACACGCTGGTGCGGGTGCAGGATGAAGATGTCGACGTTATCGCAACGGCGGCAGCCTTCGATGGCCGCAGAGCCGGTATCGCCACTGGTGGCGCCGATGATCACCACACGCTCGTTGCGCTTGGCCAGTACATGATCGAGCAGGCGGCCAAGCAGTTGCAAGGCAAAGTCCTTGAACGCCAGGGTGGGGCCGTGGAACAGCTCCAGCACCCACTCGTTGCTGTTCAGCTGGCGCAGTGGCGCCACGGCAGCGTGAGCGAACTCACCGTAGGTTTCTTCGAGGATCTTCTTGAAGTCGGCGTCGGCGATGCTGCCCTGGACGAACGGCCGCATTACGCGGAAGGCCAGTTCGTGGTACGGCAGGCCAGCCCAGGAAGCGATTTCTTCCTGGGTGAAACGTGGCAGGTTCTCAGGCACATACAAGCCGCCGTCGGTGGCGAGGCCTGCGAGCAGCACGTCTTCGAAGTTGAGGGCCGGAGCCTGGCCACGGGTACTGATATAGCGCATGGGGCAAACCTTTGGTTTGAGCGGCAAGTTGTGAGCTGCAAGCTGCAAGAACAAGCCGACCGGCGTTGCTCACTAGCTCTGCTTCTCACCTTTACCGCAAAGTTTGAGCGGCAAGCTGTGAGCCGCAAGCTGCAAGAACAAGCCGACCGGCGTTGCTCTCGCGCTGTGCTTCTCACCTTTACCGCAAATGTACTCTATTGAAGCCTCAACACCGCCCTGCTTTTGCTTGCAGCTTGCAGCTTGCAGCTTGAGGCTTGCCGCTTAGTTGAGCTGTTCGACGCGGATACGTACCACGTTACCGACGACGTCCTGGAGCGCCTCCAGGGCGACAATGGCGTCGTTGATGCGCTGCTCGACCACACCGTGGGTCAGCAGGATCATCGGCACCAGGCCGTCCTGCTCCTCGGCTTCCTTCTGCATGATCGACTCGATGTTGATGCCACGCTCCGAGAGGATGCTGGCCACCTGGGCCAGTACGCCCGGGTGGTCCTTGGCCTGGATGCGCAGGTAGTAGGCGCTCTTGCAGGCTTCGATCGGCAGGATCGGGTGAGCCGACAGCGAATCTGGCTGGAAGGCCAGGTGCGGCACGCGGTTTTCCGGGTCGGACGTCATGGCACGCACCACGTCCACCAGGTCGCCGACCACCGATGAAGCGGTCGGCTCCATGCCGGCGCCGGCGCCGTAGTAGAGGGTGGACCCGGCAGCATCACCGTTCACCATCACGGCGTTCATCACACCATTGACGTTGGCGATCAGGCGGTCGGCCGGGATCAGCGTGGGGTGCACGCGCAGCTCGATGCCTTCTGCAGTGCGGCGCGCCATGCCCAGGTGCTTGATGCGGTAGCCCAAGGCTTCGGCGTAGTTCACGTCGGCGGTGGTCAACTGGGTGATGCCTTCGGTGTAGGCCTTGTCGAACTGCAGCGGAATGCCGAACGCGATGGAGGCCAGGATGGTCAGCTTGTGCGCGGCGTCGATCCCTTCCACATCGAAAGTGGGGTCGGCTTCGGCATAACCCAGGGCCTGGGCTTCGGCCAGCACGTCGGGGAAGGCGCGGCCTTTCTCACGCATTTCGGTGAGGATGAAGTTGCCAGTGCCGTTGATGATACCGGCCAGCCAGTTGATGCGGTTGGCCGACAGGCCTTCGCGGATGGCCTTGATCACCGGGATGCCACCCGCCACGGCAGCCTCGAAGGCCACGATCACACCGTTCTCGCGGGCCTTGGCAAAGATTTCGTTGCCATGTACAGCAATCAGCGCCTTGTTGGCGGTGACCACGTGCTTGCCGTTCTCGATGGCCTTGAGCACCAGGTCACGGGCCACGGTGTAGCCGCCGATCAGTTCGATGACAATGTCGATCTCCGGGTTGCAGGCAACTTCGAACACGTCAGCGGTAATGGGGGTACCGGTAATCTGGCAGTTCGGGTTCTGCGAGCGCATGGCAATCTGTGCCACTTCAATACCGCGCCCGGCACGGCGGGCAATCTCCTCGGCGTTGCGCTGAAGTACATTGAAGGTTCCGCCACCGACGGTCCCCAACCCACAGATGCCTACTTTGACCGGTTTCACTGTGAACTCCCCATAGAACGGTCGACACCCTTGCCGACCGTGAAACATGCCGTCACCCCATGACGACGGCGCATTGAACTGAATTACTTGGCCAGTGCCAGCTTGGCCACTTGCGGTGCCGGCTGGTAGCCCGGAATGACCTGCCCGCTCTCCAGCACGATGGCTGGTGTGCCATTGACACCGATCGACTGGCCCAGCTGGAACTGCTTGCTGACCGGGTTGGCGCACTTGGCCGCCTTGATTTCCTTGCCTTCCACCATCTTGTCCATGGCCGCACGACGGTCACTGGAACACCACACGGCCTGCAGTTGCTGGTCGCCTGGCGAGTTCAGCCCCTGACGCGGGAACGCCACATAGCGTACCTCGATGCCGCGGCGGTTCAGCTCGGGCACCTCGGCGTGCAGCTTGTGGCAGTACGGGCAGGTGGTGTCGGTGAACACGGTGATGTGCGATTTGGTTTCGCCCTTGGCGGGGTAAACCACCATCTCGGCAGCCGGGATGCCATTGATGAGCTTGGCAATGCCCATGCGCTCGGTTTTCTCGGTCAGGTTGACCGGCTTACCGTCCTGGATCTGGAACAGATAGCCCTGCATCACGAACTGGCCATCGGCGCTGGCATACAGCACACGGCCACCCTGCAGCTTGACTTCATACAGGCCACTGAGCGGGCTGCTGGCAACGCTTTCTACAGGCACTTCCAATTCAAGGTTTTGCAACGACTTGCGAATAGCCTGCTCGGCACCGGTATTGCTGTCGGTGGCCGCAGCAGCGGCGAAGGTGCTGGCCAGCGCCATCGCGGCGGCGGCGAAAAACTGGGTCACGCGCATGGGAACTCCTGAGGGCGGACAGGGACCGGAGGGCGTCACCTGCGGGAAAACGCGGTGACCGTGCGGTCCTTGGTGCAAACCGGCCAAGCCTACCACATCACGCCCCTGTTTAAGGGCCCTGCAGGGTGCCGGCCAGCGGAACATGAAAAACATTCATCCACGGGGGTGGTGCTGGGCATGCAGTTGCTGAAGGCGTGCCTTGGCCACGTGGGTGTAGATCTGGGTGGTGGACAGGTCGCTGTGGCCCAGCAGCATCTGTACCACACGCAGGTCGGCACCGTGGTTGAGCAGGTGGGTGGCAAACGCGTGGCGCAGGGTATGGGGCGACAGCGGCTTGTCGATCCCGGCCACCCGGGCATGGTGCTTGATACGGTGCCAGAAGGTCTGGCGAGTCATCTGCTCACCGCGCAGGCTCGGGAAAAGCACATCGCTGGGCCGGCCACTGAGCAGCTCGCCGCGGCCATCGCGCAGGTAGCGCTCAAGCCATACCACCGCCTCCTCACCCATGGGCACCAGGCGCTCCTTGTTGCCCTTGCCCATCACCCGCAGCACACCCTGGCGGAGGTTTATCTGGTCCAGGGCCAGGCTGATCAGTTCGGTCACACGCAGGCCACAGGCATACAGCACCTCAAGCATGGCCCGGTCGCGCTGGCCGATGGCCTCCCCCAGGTCGGGGGCCTGCAGCAGGGCCTCGACATCTGCCTCGGACAGAGACTTGGGCAACGGCCTGCCCAGCTGCGGCATGTCCACCTGCAGCGTCGGGTCCACGGCCAACTGCGTCTCCCTCAGCAAATACCGGTAAAAGCCTCGCAGGCCAGACAGAAAGCGTGCAGTGGAGCGCGGCTTGTAGCCTTGGTCCAGGCGCCAGGCCAGGTGGTCGAGAATCAGTTCGCGCCCCGCGTCGGGCAGGCTGATGCCACGCTCATGCAGCCAGCCGTTGAACAGGGCCAGATCGCTTCGGTAGGAAACCCGGGTGTTATCAGACAGGCCTTTTTCCAGCCACAGGGCATCGAGAAACGCGTCGATCAGGGGGTGGTCCAGGGCGGGCATTCGGGGGCTGCTGGGTTACAAAGAAGGGGCTAGTGTTTCACAGCGGCTGGCGGGTTGTCTTCACCCGTCGATGCAAGGAGCCAACAGGGTTACAAAAAGCAAAAAAGCAGCCCGAAGGCTGCTTTTTTCTCGCTAGGCGGCGTTTGCCACCGGGCAAACTGTACTCAGGACAGTTTTTCCTTGATGCGAGCGGCTTTGCCGGACAGGTCGCGCAGGTAGTACAGCTTGGCTTTACGCACGTCACCACGACGTTTCACGGCCAGGCTGTCGATTTGCGGGCTGTAGGTCTGGAAAGTACGCTCAACACCCACACCGCTGGAGATCTTGCGCACGGTGAAGGCGCTGTTCAGGCCGCGGTTGCGCTTGGCGATAACAACGCCTTCGAACGCCTGCAGACGGGAACGCTCACCTTCCTTCACTTTAACCTGGACGACAACGGTGTCGCCTGGTGCGAAGGTCGGGATTTCCTTGCTCATCTGCTCTGCTTCGAGCTGCTGGATGATCTTGTTGGTCATGCTGTGCTCCTAAGATGGATACGCGATCCACCATCGATACGTTTAACTATCGTCCCGCTCGCGGAGGTATTCCTCGAGCAGCTTCTTCTCTTCTCCAGAAAGTGAGCGACTTTCCAGAAGATCGGCGCGTCGTTCGAAGGTCCTACCAAGGGACTGCTTCATTCTCCAACGCCGGATGTGTGCATGGTTGCCACTTAGCAACACGTCGGGAACACGCTGATCCGCATACACCTCAGGCCGGGTGTAGTGCGGGCAATCCAGCAGACCGTCGGTGAAAGAATCTTCCTCCGCCGAGTCCACATGCCCTAAAGCTCCGGGCAGCAGCCGTGTAACCGCATCGATCAGTACCATGGCCGGCAGCTCGCCACCGGAAAGCACATAGTCGCCAATCGACCACTCCTCATCGACATGAGCCTCGATAAAGCGCTCGTCAATGCCTTCATAACGACCGGCGATCAGGATCAACGATTCCTGTTCGGCCAGGCCTTTGACCGCCTGCTGAGTCAGCTTGCGGCCTTGTGGCGAGAGGTAGATCACCTTCGCCGCTGCTCCGGTTGCCTGCCTGGCGTTGACCAGTGCATCTTCCAGAGGCTTGATTTTCATCACCATGCCCGGACCACCGCCAAACGGCCGATCATCTACCGTATGGTGACGATCTGTGGTGTAGTCCCGCGGGTTCCAGCAAGTCAACTGAAGCAACCCCTGTTTCACCGCGCGGCTGGTAATGCCGTACTCCGTGATGGCCGAGAACATCTCGGGGAACAACGTGATGACGTCTACGCGAAGGTTACCCATCGTCTAGAAGTCCGCGTCCCATTCAACCCGCATCACGCCTGCTTCCAGGTCGACGTTGAGCACGCATTGCGCCGTATAGGGCAACAGACGCTCGCGATCATCCAGGCTGCCTGCGCAGGGTTTGACCACCATTACATCGTTCGCACCGGTCTCCAACAGGTGATCGACCGTGCCGAACAGCTGTTCGTCCTGGTTGATGACCTTCAGACCTACCAACTGGTACCAGTAGTACTCGTCGGCAGCCAGGTTGGGCAAATGGCTCCGCGCAATGCAGATTTCGTAACCGCTGAGAAGCCGGGCTTCATCACGATCATCGAGGCCTTTAAGCTTCACGACCAGGCCCTTTTGGGAGCCACGACCGCTGACCAGCTCGACCTGCTTTACCTTGCCTTCGTGCCGAAGCGTCCAGCCGGGATAATCCAACAGGTTTTCAATCGGATCGGTAAAGGAGTACACCTTCACCTCGCCGCGAACGCCGTGAACCGAAAAAATCTTGCCAACGACGATGAGGTCGTCAGCCTTTTCTGGCGTCGCGTTCATACTGCTCAGGCGGCAGCCTTGGCAGCGTCCTTCAGCAGCTGAGCAACGCGCTCAGACGGCTGTGCGCCCTGGCTCAGCCAGTAGGTGACGCGCTCTTGGTTGACCGACAGCTTGACTTCGGCGCCCGATGCGATCGGGTTGAAGAAGCCAACGCGCTCAACGAAACGGCCGTCACGGGCGTTACGCGAGTTGGTCACGGTCAGGTGGTAGAAAGGGCGCTTTTTCGAGCCGCCACGGGCCAGACGAATGGTTACCATGTGAACATCGTTCCTATAGTCGGTGCTGCAGTTTGTACTGCAAATCTGAATGCCAAATAGGCACACGGGTGCCCAAAAGGCCGCATATTCTCAGGGAATACACGGACATTTGCAAATGCCTTTTTCGGCCTGGCCTTGCCACGCCGTCCGGATTTGCCGTTATAAGCCGCGCCTGGCGCGGCCGTTGCCCCCGCCACGGCGGGGGTTCTGGGCGCCTGCCCAATGAGGGGCAGGCGCTCTGAACAGGGTTTACAGCTTCGGCATGCCGCCGCCTGGCAGCATGCCGCCCAGGCCACGCATCATCTTGGCCATACCGCCCTTGGCGGAAAATTTCTTCATCATCTTCTGCATTTGCTTGTGCTGCTTGATCAGGCGGCCGATGTCTTGCACCTGGGTGCCGGAACCCAGCGCGATGCGGCGCTTGCGCGAACCACTGATCAGGTCGGGGTCACGACGCTCGGCAGGGGTCATGGAGTTGATGATCGCCTCCATCTGCTTGAACTGCTTCTCGGCCGCACCTTGAGCACCGCCCATCTGCGACAGGTTGACGCCACCGATGCTCGGCAGCTTGTCCATCAGGCCACCCAGGCCGCCCATGTTCTTCATCTGTTGCAGCTGGTCGCGGAAGTCTTCGAGGTCGAAGCCCTTGCCCTTCTTCAGCTTCTTGGCCAGCTTGTCGGCCTTGGCCTTGTCGATGGTCTGTTCGGCCTGCTCGATCAGGCTGAGCACGTCGCCCATGCCGAGGATGCGCGAAGCCACACGGTCTGGGTGGAACGGTTCGAGCGCTTCGCTCTTCTCGCCCATGCCGATGAACTTGATCGGCTTGCCGGTGATGGCGCGCACCGACAGCGCCGCACCACCGCGGGCATCGCCGTCCACCTTGGTCAGTACAACACCGGTCAGCGGCAGTGCTTCGCCGAAGGCCTTGGCGGTGTTGGCGGCGTCCTGGCCGGTCATGGCGTCGACCACGAACAGGGTCTCGATCGGCTTCACTGCAGCGTGCAGGGCCTTGATCTCGGCCATCATGTCGGCGTCGATGTGCAGGCGGCCAGCGGTATCGACGATGACCACGTCGATGAACTTCAGCTTGGCTTCACGGATGGCCGCTTCGGCGATGACCACCGGCTTCTGGCTGATATCGGAGGGGAAGAAGGTAACCCCGATGTCATTGGCCAGGGTTTCGAGCTGCTTGATCGCTGCCGGGCGGTAAACGTCGGCCGAGACCACCATCACGCTCTTCTTCTTGCGCTCCTTGAGGAAGCGCGCCAGCTTGCCGGCGGTGGTGGTCTTGCCCGCGCCCTGCAGGCCAGCCATGAGCACCACGGCGGGCGGGGCCGCATTGAGCGCGAGGTCTTCGTTGGCCGCGCCCATCAGGCTTTCGAGTTCGGCCTGAACGATCTTGACGAAGGCCTGGCCCGGGGTAAGGCTACGCGACACCTCGGTGCCGACCGCACGCTCCTTGACGCTGTTGACGAAATCCTTCACCACCGGCAGGGCAACGTCGGCCTCGAGCAGGGCCATGCGCACTTCGCGCAGCGTGTCCTTGATGTTGTCTTCGGTCAGCTTGGCCTTGCCGGTAACATGGCGCAGCGTCTGTGACAGGCGGTCGGTCAGGTTTTCGAACATGGTGATCCTTTCAGGCCCAGTAGAAGCCGAGGTTTGTCAGGCGCCGGGGGAGCAAATACAGACCCGCCAGGCGCAGCAAGGCGGCGATTATAGCGAAGTGCAGCGCCGCCGCCCACCTCGCCAGCAGCAGCAAGCTTTAAGCTGCAAGCTGCAAGCAAGAGCCAATGCGCGTGACGGCTGCTTTTTCTTGCGGCTTGTAGCTCAAAGCTTGCAGCTCAAAGGTGCAGCTTGCAGCGGGCTATGCCAAACTCCGTCTCTTTAGGGCTCGCCAACCAGGACTTATGTTCTCCTCTCCCAGCCTCATCCCCAACCTGATCGCTGCCGTGCTGTACACCGTTGCGGCCATCTACCAGGGCTCGGCCCTGGCCAAGGGCCGCAAGGCCGACAAACGCCTGCCTGCCCTGCTGGGCACAATTGCGGTGCTCGCACAGGGCGGCGCGCTGTTCTTCCAGCTGATCACACCGCTGGGCCTGAGCCTGGACTTCTTCAGCGCAGCCAGCCTGATCGCAGTAGCGGTCATCGCCCTGACCTTGCTGGCCTGCATCAGCATCCCCGTGGAAAACCTCCTGGTGCTGCTGTTCCCCCTGGGGGCTGTGACCGCGCTGTTGGCGCAATTCGCGCCACCCGGCACGGTGCCGCTGATCGACGAAGAACCCGGCATTCTTGCGCATATCCTGCTGTCGATCCTGGCGTATGGGCTGTTCACCATCGCGGTGTTCCAGTCGCTGTTGCTGCTGGTGCAGGACCGCCAGCTGAAAAACAAGCACCCGTCCGGGCTGATTCGCAACTTCCCGCCCCTGCAGACCATGGAAAGCCTGCTGTTCGGCTTTCTCTGGGCAGGCTGGTGCCTGCTGTCGCTGTCGCTGATTTCTGGCTGGCTGTTCCTGGACAACCTGTTCGCCCAGCACCTGGTGCACAAGACGCTGCTGGCCTGCGTGGCCTGGGTGGTGTTCAGTGTGCTGCTGTGGGGCAGAACCCGCCTGGGCTGGCGTGGCCACAAGGCCATTCGCTGGACGCTGGCAGGTTTCTGCCTGCTGATGCTGGCCTATTTCGGCAGCAAGCTGGTCCGTGAATTCATCCTGCACATCTGACGGCCACCCATGAACATCCTGCCGTACGCACCGCTACTCGGCACTTCGGCACTGGCACTGCTGTGGTCCGCCCTGTTCACTGCCGTCGAGGCCGCCCGCACACACCCGGCCACACAGCAGGCCGAGGGGGACGGGCAGCCCGCCCTGCCCGGCCCGGCGCTGGTGTTGTGCGCCAGCCTGGGCAAGCTGCTGGTGCTCGCCCTCGCCTGCCTGATCGGCCTGCGCGAGGGCGGTGACCATGGCTTCTGGCTGGCAGGCCTGGCTGCCGCCGCTGCCCTGCTGGTGTTCGCCGAATACCTGCCGCGCCGGCTTGCCCGCCGCAACCCGCAGGCGTTTGTGAGCCTGGGTGCCAGCCTGCTGCAGATGCCACTGGCGGTGCTGCAGCCACTGGCCTGGCTACTCGATGGCTGCGCAAAGCTGTTGTTGCGCCCGTTTCGCCTGCAACCCGCCGCCATGGCGCTGCACCCGCAGCAAGCGGACCCCTTCGATGAAGACGACGAACACGACGCACCTCGCCGGGGCCTGCTGGACGGCATGCAGTCACTGGACAAGATCACCGTCAACGACATCCTGGTGCCGCGCAACGAGGTAGACGGCATCAACCTCGATGACCCGATCGAACGTATCAGCGAACAACTGATTGTCAGCCGTCACACCCGCCTGCCGGTCTATCACAACGATATCAACCAGGTCGAGGCGGTCCTCAATACCAAGCTGATCAGCCACCTGCTGCCCCACGGTGGCCTGACCCTGCAAGCGTTGCGTGACGCTTGCTACGAGCCGTACTTCGTCCCCGAAAGCACGCCCCTGAACCTGCAACTGCTCAACTTCCACAAGCAGCAGCGGCGCCTGGGCGTGGTGGTGGACGAGTACGGCGAGGTGCTGGGCATCGTCACTCTGGAAGACATCCTTGAAGAGATCGTGGGTGAGTTCGAAGACGAGCAGAGCCTGGACAACCCCCATGTGCACAAGCAGGCCGACGGTACCTGCGTGATCGACGGCGCAGCCTCCCTGCGCGAGATCAACCGCACCTTGGGTTGGCACCTGCCCTGCGATGGCGGGCCGAAAACCCTCAACGGGCTGGTCACCGAAGCCCTGGAAAGCATACCGGCCAGCGCGGTGTGCCTGAAAATCGGCCGCTACCGCCTGGAAATCCTCGAAACAGAAGACAACTGCGCCAGCAAGGTACTGGTATGGACCGTGACCCGGTAGCTATACTGCGGTCACGCTTACCCAGCCCCGCCGTCCCGCCTGCTACCCGCATCCGGTGGTTTACGGCCAAGCCGCCTGACTGACACGCCCAGCGGTTCTGCTTCAACACCCCGAACAGTGCCCGCCCCGCCCCACCCCCTGGCCCATCGTCAGTCTGGCGCAGACAACAATAAAACGCTCCGGCGCTTATCGCCCGTGCCCGTGCCAAACCCACAGGCGCACGCAACGCTGATGGCGCCCGGCCAGACTGTCAGGGACTCACGCATGACTACCAGCAGCACCTATGCCCAGGCGCCCAGTGCGCCGGTCAACTCCCCCGCACGGGTGGCCACCGCAAGCTTCATCGGCACCGCCATCGAGTTCTACGATTTTTACGTCTACGCCACGGCTGCGGCCCTGGTGATCGGCCCAGTGTTCTTCCCGTCCGGCTCCGGCACGGCGCAGATGCTGGCGGCGTTTCTTACCTTCGGTATCGCCTTCCTGGCGCGGCCGTTGGGCTCGGCGCTGTTCGGCCACTTTGGCGACCGTATCGGCCGCAAGTCGACCCTGGTCGCCTCGCTGCTGCTGATGGGTGTGTCCACCACCGCCATCGGCATCTTGCCGGGCTATGACAGCATTGGCGTATGGGCGCCGATCATCCTCTGCCTGCTGCGCTTTGGGCAGGGCCTGGGCCTGGGTGGGGAATGGGGTGGTGCCGCGCTGCTGGCCACGGAAAACGCGCCGCCGGGCAAACGCGCCTGGTTCGGCATGTTCCCGCAGCTGGGGCCATCGATCGGCTTCCTGGCCGCCAATGGCCTGTTCCTGACCCTGGCCCTGGTGCTCAGCGACGAGCAGTTCCGCGAATGGGGCTGGCGCATCCCGTTCCTGCTCAGCGCCGCGCTGGTGTTGGTGGGGCTGTACGTGAGGCTGAAGCTTGAGGAAAGCCCAGTGTTTGCCAAGGCCGTGGCGCGCCATGAGCGGGTGAAAATGCCGGTGGTGGACCTGTTCTCCAAATACTGGATGCCCACCTTGCTGGGCGCTGCGGCCATGGTGGTGTGCTACGCGCTGTTCTACATCTCGACCGTGTTCTCGCTGAGCTACGGCGTCACCACCTTGGGCTACAGCCGCGAAACCTTCCTGGGCCTGTTGTGCTTCGCCGTGGTGTTCATGGCCCTGGCCACACCGCTGTCGGCATGGCTCAGCGACCGATACGGGCGCAAGCCGGTGCTGATTGTCGGTGGCTTGCTGGCCGTGGCATCCGGTTTTGCCATGGAACCGCTGCTGACCTCCGGCTCCACCGCCGGGGTGGCGCTGTTCCTGGCCATCGAGCTGTTCCTGATGGGGGTCACCTTCGCGCCCATGGGGGCTTTGTTGCCGGAACTGTTCCCCACCCACGTGCGCTACACCGGTGCTTCGGCAGCCTACAACCTGGGCGGTATCGTCGGCGCCTCGGCAGCACCGTTCTTCGCCCAGAAACTGGTCAGCATGGGCGGTTTGAGCTGGGTGGGGGGGTATGTGTCGGCCGCAGCAGTCATCAGCCTGATCGCCGTGCTGTGCTTGAAAGAAACCCGCGACAGCGAGCTGTAAGCGCGGGGCTGCAAGGGGCATAAGCCCCTTGCAGCTACCTGCTCAGAACTCGACCTTGACTGCCTGGGAGGCGCGGGTTGCCTTGGCCCGGGCCGCTTCGACCGACTCGTCGCGCGCCAGGCATACGCCCATGCGGCGCGTACCGTTGATTTCCGGCTTGCCGAACAGGCGGATCGCGGTGTCCGGCTCGCTCAGTGCGGCGCCCAGGTTGGCGAAGCTGGTCTGCTGGGACTGCCCCTCGGGCAGGATCACCGCCGAGGCAGACGGCCCGAACTGGCGCACCACCGGGATCGGCAAGCCGAGAATGGCACGGGCATGCAGGGCGAACTGCGACAAGTCCTGTGAAATCAGCGTGACCAGGCCGGTGTCGTGAGGGCGTGGCGACACCTCACTGAACCACACCTGGTCGCCTTTCACGAACAGCTCCACGCCAAACAGGCCGCGCCCGCCCAGGGCATCGGTGACCGCCTTGGCCACCCGCTGCGACTCTGCAAGTGCCTTGGGGCTCATGGCCTGCGGCTGCCAGGACTCCTGATAGTCGCCCTTCTCCTGGCGGTGGCCCACCGGTTCCAGGAAGGTCGTGCCGCCCACGTGTCGCACGGTCAGCAGGGTGATTTCATAGTCGAAGTCGATGAAGCCTTCCACGATCACGCGCCCCTTGCCAGCACGGCCGCCCTCCTGGGCATAGGCCCATGAAGCCTGCAGGTCGGCGTCGCTGCGCAGCAGGCTTTGGCCTTTGCCCGACGAGCTCATCACCGGCTTGACCACGCAGGGGTACCCCACGTCGGCCACGGCATGGGCGTAGGCCTCGAAGGTGTCGGCGAAGTGGTAGGGCGAGGTGGGCAGGTCCAGGTCTTCTGCCGCCAGGCGGCGGATGCCTTCGCGGTTCATGGTCAGCTGGGTGGCGCGGGCGGTGGGCACCACGTTGAAGCCTTCATTCTCCAGCTCGACCAGGGTAGCGGTGGCGATGGCCTCGATTTCCGGAACGATGTAGTGCGGCTTCTCGGCCTCGATCACCGCCCTCAGGGCCACGCCATCGAGCATGTTGACCACGTGGCTGCGGTGGGCCACCTGCATGGCCGGGGCATTGGCGTAGCGATCGACGGCGACCACTTCCACGCCCAGGCGCTGAAGCTCGATCACCACTTCCTTGCCCAGTTCGCCACAGCCGCACAGCAGTACACGGGTCGCGGTAGGCGACAAGGGGGTTCCGATACGGGTCATTTCAGGTCCTCGCAGGCATCCGGGGCCACGCCATGCCAGGCGCCACCCGCTGAAAAAGGACCGATATTCTACACCATCAGCCCGCCACAGCGGCCCGCCGGGCGCGAAATGCCATGGCCAACCACACCGCCGTGACCCCCGCGAACTTGGATGCCATGGCCGTACCGATCACAGCCGGGGTGAGCGCCCCGATCATGCCGAAGAAGATGAACGTGTCCACCGGGATGCTCAGCGCGGAGCTTAGCCACAGGCGATCGCGCAGGGGCCGGCGGGTGACACTGAACACCAGCCAGTCGATCAGCTCGGAAACGAAGAACGCCGTCGCGCTGGCCAGCGCGATGGCCGGCTCGGACGTAGCGTACGACAGTCCCAATGCGGCCAGCATGGCCAGTAGCGCACCATGGCCGAAGCGGGTCTGCACCATGTCGCGCAGGATGAACACCAGCCCGCCCCAGGCAGACCAGATGACGTCCAGGTTCGGGGCGCTGGAAAAGGCATAGTTGATCAGCACGACGCTGCTGATGTAGGCGATCAGATAAAGCATGGCGAGTCATCGGTGGGCAAGCCGCACAGAGTACCGCTGGCTTGTTCGCGGGTAAACCCGCTCCCACAGGGAATATGGTTTGCTTATTGAGTCACCGCCCGCACGGTAGCGCAGTACGGATTAGTTGATTAAAAAGCCTGTGGAATTAACTGTCTGCCAAATTTCTGAACGCTGGCATCTATCTTGTGGGAGCGGCTTCAGCCGCGAACACCGGCAAAGCCGGTGCCACACACCGCGTTGCCTGCTTCGCGGGTAAACCCGCTCCCACAGTGATTGCGCCAACTTTGAGATCTTGTGGAAGACAGTTGCTCCCTCAGGTATTGCACAGCTCAGAATGCCAGGAAGGCAACGACTAGAGGATAAGCCCGGTCTGCAAGGCCCGCTCGTGGCACAGCTTCAGCACCGCGCGCCGCTCGTCGTCGTTCATCCGCCCCCAGCGGCTGATTTCGGCCACGCTGCGCTGGCAGCCGGTGCAGATATCCTGTTCATCCAGCGCGCAGATGTTCACGCACGGTGACGCTACCGGGCGCACCGGGGTGTCATTCATCGTCAACCACCAGCTCCCGTGCATAGCGCTGGGCATTGTGCACGTAGTGCGCCGCACTGGCCTCGAGCATGCGCTTTTGCTGTTCGGTGAGTTCGCGTACCACCTTGCCCGGTGAACCCATCACCAACGAGCCGTCGGGGATCTCCTTGCCCTCGGCAATCAGCGCATTGGCGCCGATGATGCAGTGCTTGCCGATGCGCGCACCATTGAGAATGACTGCATTGATGCCAACCAGGCTGTAATCCCCCACCGTGCAACCATGCAGCATGGCGTTGTGGCCCACCGTAACGCCCTTGCCCAGGGTAAGCGGCGAACCCATATCGGTATGCATCACCGTGCCGTCCTGCACATTGCTGCCCTCACCGATGTCGATCAGCTCGTTGTCGCCACGCAGCACGGCGCCGAACCAGACGCTGGCGTCGGCCTGCAGGCGCACATTGCCGATCAGCGTGGCGTTGGGTGCAGCCCAACTGGTGGGGTGGGTTTCGACCCGCAGGTCGGCCAGGCGGTATTTCATGGTTGTTCCTCAGGCTGGGACGCAGATGGCAGGGTGGGCCCTGCTCGCTTGTCGGGGTAACGCTCGGGCGGGTGATGCAGGCTGATGCCGGCATCGAACAGCAGGTTGACCAGTTCGACGATCATGATCGCCGACAACCCCCAGATCTTGTAGTCACCATAACGGTAGCTGGGCACGTACCAGCTGCGCCCCTGGTAATCGATACGGTGGGTATGGTCGCGAGGGTCCTGGCGGAAAAACTCGAGCGGCACGGTGAATACTGCCGCGATCTCGGCGTCGTTGGCACGGTATTCGACAAAGTCGGGGATAACCCCGACAAACGGGGTCACCTTCAAACCATGCAGGGAAATCAGCGGGCTAAGAGGGCCGAGCACCTCCACCAGCCCGGGTGGCAGGCCAATCTCCTCTTCGGCCTCGCGCAGGGCGGTGAACACCAGGTCCGGGTCTTCCGGGTCGCGGCGGCCACCGGGGAAGGCAACTTCGCCGCCGTGGGTGGACAACCCTTGAGCGCGCAAGGTGAGGACCAGTTCGGGCGCTTCGCTGCGGGTAATGGGCAAGAGCACCGCCGCTTCCGGAAACCGTCGGTCGGTTTCCAGCGTGGCAGGTTGGTGGTTGCTCATTCGGCGAAGTAGCTCGTCCAGCATTGCGTACACTCGTGTCCAAGGCCTGCCCTGCATGATGCACCAAAAGCCGCCAGGCACCCAAGCCCTGCCCGCTTGCGGGCGCCAGGCCGGCACGCCAAGATAGGGGCAAACAAAGGGGCCACCTATGAATTACTGCAGTGCATGCGGCCAACCGGTCATCCAGCAGGTACCCGAAGGCGACAGCCGCCTGCGGTATGTCTGCCCCTCCTGCCACACGGTCCACTACCAGAACCCCAACGTGGTGGCCGGCGTGCTGGCCACCTGGGGCAGCCAAATATTGCTGTGCCGGCGCGCCATCGAACCGCGTCGAGGTTTCTGGACACTGCCGGCAGGCTTCATGGAAAACGGCGAAACCCTCGACCAGGCAGCGCGCCGTGAAACCGTCGAGGAAGCCTGTGCCAGGGTGAAGGACATGGCCTTGTACCAGCTGTTCGACCTGCCGCACATCAACCAGGTGCACGTGTTCTTCCGGGCACAGCTGGCAGACCTGGACGTGGCCACCGGCGCCGAGAGCCTGGAAGTACGGCTGTTCGAAGAGCACGAGATCCCGTGGCAGGCCCTGGCTTTCCGGACCGTGGCGCGCACATTAGAATGCTACTATCGCGACCGCACTGGGCAGCACTTCCCCATTGGCCATGAGTACGTGCCGCCGATGAACCTTGCGTCGTCCTCCACCTAGCTCAGAGCCTTCAGGGATACCGTTACATGCGCTGGTTGCTTGCCTTGTTCTGCCTTTGCGTGACTTCGGTGTCCCAGGCGGCCTATACCGAAACCATCATCCGCAAGCCGGCACCCGCCGCGCAGGCGCTGCCGCGCGCGGCGCAGCCGGTGCAACCATTGATCGACAAGGTGCTGGTGATCAAGTCCGAGCGGCGCCTGCAGCTGATCAGCCGTGGAGAGCCGCTGAAAACCTACCGCATTTCCCTGGGCAAACAGCCTAAAGGCCCGAAAGAGCGCGAGGGCGACAAGAAAACCCCCGAAGGCTTCTACTGGCTGGACTGGCGCAAGCAGAGCGAGCGTTTCAACCTCGCCATGCATATCGACTACCCCAACGTCACCGATGCCGCCCGTGCCCGCCGCGAAGGGGTCAGTGCCGGCAGCATGATCATGATCCACGGTACGCCGATCAACGATGAATACCCGGAATGGTACTTCCACACCCTGGACTGGACCGACGGCTGCATTGCCATGCGTAACCACGACATGCAGGAAGTCTGGAGCCTGGTGCGCGACGGGACCATGATCGAGATTCGGCCTTGATAGAGCGCCATTCGGCGCAGGCTGTAGGAAACCTCCCACCATCTCGCTGGAATCTGCCTGACAATCGCTTAGGCAAGGGACGGCATCCAGGCGAATAGCCCGCCTTTTAGCATCCACGCAGTCGAGTACGGAGCCCGTACTGCAACAGCGGGGTGCTTACAATGCCGAACCACAAACGCCCGAACGCCGGCTGGTTGCTGGCTGCCTGCCTCGCGGTGCTGCTGTGCATGCCCGGGGTTGCCAGCGGCGACACCGCCAGCTGGCAACTGCGGGAACAGCAGCAGAACCTGCGCGACCTGCAGCAGCAACAACGCCTTGAGCGCTGGCAGGGCAAACGCGAACCCAGCGAAACCTCCCCCGGGCCCGCCCCAGCACCTGCCCACCAGCCTTGCTGGGCCATCCGTGGCGTGCAGATTGCAGGCAACCACCAACTGCCAGACACCCTGCTGGCCGACACCGTACGGCGCTCCGTTACGGCCTGCATGGGCCCCGCCGACATCGACCGCCTGCTGCGGGCCCTTACCGGGCAATACGTGGCCGCGGGCTTTCCTGCCAGCCGCCCCTACCTGGCGCAAACGCCGCGCAGCGGTGCGCCCCTGCATATCGGTGTGGTGGAGGGCTTTGTCGAGTCCATCGAGCTCGCCGGCCCTGAATTGCCGCTGTCGTTGTCCAGTGCCTTCCCCGACATGCTTGGCCAGCCCCTGTACCTGCCCCAGCTGGAACAAGGGCTGGACCAGCTCAACCGCCTGCGGGCCTACGACCTGGGTGCGGATTTGCTGCCCGGCACATTGCCAGGCGCGACACGGGTGGTGGTGCAGCCGCGCAAAGTGGCATCACCCTGGCACCTGGACAACCGCTTCGATAACCGTGGCAGCGACCAGACCGGCCGCCATCGCCTGACCACGGGCCTGGGGCTGGACAGCCCGCTGGGCCTGAATGACGACCTGCGTGTCTCCCTCAGCCGCACAGTCTTCGGGGCGCCCGGCTACAGCCAGGGCCTGACGCTGTACTACAGCATCCCCTACGGCCCCTGGACCTTCGCCATGAGTGCCAGCCGGCTGCGCTACAAGGCCCCCCTACCGGGTAGCCACCAAGTGGCCGATGGCAGCAGCCGCTACCGCAGCCTGAGTGCCGAACGGGTGCTGTGGCGCGGCCCGCGCGGCATGCTCAGCGCCAGCGCCCGGGTGGACCGCAAGCAACTGATCAACCGCAGTGCCGGCGCGGTCATCGTGCAGCAAAGCCCGACGCTGACCACGCTGGAGGCTGGGCTCAACCTGCTGTGGCTTGATCAGGGGCTTTGGAACGCCTACCTGGGTGTTGCCCAGGGTATCGGTGCATTCGGTGCCGACCGCTCGCCAATCGGCGTTCAGCGCCTGCGCCCAGACTTTCGCAAGTACCGCGCCAACCTGCTGCACCTGCGCCAGGGCCCGGCCGAGTGGCCTTGGCGCTGGCAAAGTGAAGTGGCGCTGCAGTACAGCGACGACGCCTTGCCTGCCGTCGAGCAGTTGCTGGCCAGTGACGACACCGCCGTGCGCGGGTTCCGCCTGCGCACCTATTCCGGCAGCAGCAGCGCTGTGTGGCGCAACACCGTCAGCCAGGCCCTGCCCCACGCCTTCAACCAAGCCCTGCAGATACGCCCCTATCTAGGCGTGGACCTGGGCTGGGCCCGCACCCTGCCCGGCTCATCGCCCCAGCGCCTGGCCGGGGCCGCCGCAGGCGTCGAGCTGAGCCTGCCCGGGAGCCGGCTGCGCCTGGACTACCAACGTGCGCTGCATGCCAGCGACTTGCCTGGCCGACGCCTGGAACCTGGGTTCTGGGTGCTGGACTGGGCCCTGACAATCTGATTCACCCACAACAATGAGAACAAAAACATGAAAACACCCTCGCCCCACTGCATCCGCCCAGACACCTTGCGCTGGGCCATATTCCTGGTGGTACTCGGCTCTGCCAGCGCCCTGGCCCAGGGCGGCCTGGAAGCTGCAAGCGGCCCTGGCGGAACACCAGTGATCAACCAAGGCCATGGGGTGCCAGTGATCGAGATCGTGCCACCCAATGCCAGCGGGCTGTCGCACAACCAGTTCAGCGACTACAACGTGGGCAACGCCGGGCTGGTACTGAACAACGCCACCGCCCCCGGGCAATCGCAACTGGCGGGCGCCCTGGCTGCCAACCCGCAGTTCCAGGGCCAGGCGGCCTCGACCATCCTCAACGAAGTGATCAGCCGCAACGCCTCGCTGATCGAAGGGCCGCAGGAGGTGTTCGGCCACCGCGCCGATTACCTGCTGGCCAACCCCAACGGCATCACCCTCAATGGTGGCAGCTTCATCAACACCACCCGCGCGGGGTTCCTGGTGGGCACGCCTGAAATCAAGCAGCAGCAGTTGAAGTACCTCGACACCCTGGGTGCCAGCGGCAGCCTGCGGGTACTGGGCGGGGGCCAGAGCAACCGTGACGGCGCCCTGGACCTGATCGCCCCGCGCATCGACAGCCAGGGCCTGCTGAACGCCGGCACCGACCTGGGTATCACTGCCGGGCGCAACCGCATCGACCGCAGCACTGGCGATATCGTCCAGCACCTGCCCGGCACCCCGTCCAGCATCGATGCCAGCCTGTTCGGCGCCATGCAGGCCGGGCGCATCCGCGTGGTCAGCACTGCAGAGGGCGCGGGGGTGCGGGTGCAGGCGCCACGAGTCGAAGCCACAGAAGGCGTGCAGATCCAGTCAGCCGGTAATCTGCAGGTCAGCGGCACTGCCAGCAGCCCTGCCCTGCTGCACAGTGCGCAAGGCACGCTGAAGCTGACCGCCAGCGATGACCTGACCCTGGCGGCACTGGAAGCGAAGGCCCAGCACATCGAAGCACGGGCAGGCAAAAAGCTGACACTCGACGCCCAGGCCCTGGAGCGCGTGACCCGGGACACTGACAACTGGAACAAGCAGTTTCTTTTCGTCACCCGCGAAACCTACAGCCGCAACACCACCACCACCGACGTCAAACAACAGGGTACCCGGCTGCAGGCCGATGACAGCCTGGCCCTGCAATCGGGCGGCGACCTGCGCATGACTGCCGCCCAGCTACAGGCCGGCAACGGGCTGCGCATCGACAGCGGCGGCAACCTGGAGGTGCTTGCCGGTATTGATAGCCAGCGGGTGGAGGAACAGATACGCCACCGCAAGGACCTCTGGCGCGGCGACAGCGACACCGACACCTATACGCAAAACGCGCAAGGCAGCACGCTGGACGCCGGGGAGATGACCCTTAACGCCGCCGGCAAGCTCAACGTGCAGGGCAGCAGCCTGCACAGCCGCGGCGACTTGGCGATCACCGCCAGCCAGGCGAACGTGGCCACTGCGCAATTGCAGGATCGGGGAACCCGACGGGATTACCGCGGCGACCTGGTGTCTGGCACGTTCTTCGGCGACCGCAAAGGCAATGACAGTGACGGCAAGCGGGTTGCCGGTAGCAGCATCACCAGTGACGGCGCGCTCAGCATCAGCGCAGACACCGTTACCATCAAGGGCAGCAAGGTGTTCGGCCAGCAGGGCGCCACGCTCTACAGCCAGCAAGGCGCCCTGGCGATCGAGGCAGACCGGGACACCCACACCCGCACCGACCATAATCGCGACAGCAAACTGTTCGGCCTGATCGCCAGCGAAGGCAACAGCACCGAGCGTAAGGAACAGGTGCTGAGCAGCGATGTGGGTTCTGCCACCAATCTGCGCCTGGCCAGTGCAGAAGAACTGCGAATTCAAGGCTCCAAGGTCGAGGCCGGGCAACACCTTGGCATCGAGGCCAAGGGCGACCTGGTGGTCGACAGCGTGCAAACCGTCGATGAAAGCGAAACCCGTACCCAGCAACGCGGCTTCAGTGGCCATGCCCGCGAAACCCAGGCAGCGCACGGCGACAAGCCGGGTTCGCGGCAGTACACCGCCGGCCTGGGCTATGAGGTGAACACCAGCACCGGCCAGCACCGGGAAACCCATCAGGTAGGCAGCGAACTCAAGGGGGCGTCAGTCAGCCTGGGTAGCGGTGCACAGTTGCACGTCAATGGCTCCAAGGTCACCGCCACCACCGGGGACCTGGAAGCCAACGCCCAGAGAATTGTATTGGGCGCCACCCATGACAGCCAGGACACCACCCGCACCGACACCCAGAGCGGCGGCAGCCTCGCCGTAAGCGGTGGTATCGACCGCCTGGGCAGCCAGTTCAATGGCTATCACAACCGCAGCGACGAGCACGAGCAGCAAACCCAGGTGCAGCACAGCGAGCTGCAGGCCGGCGGCAACCTGCGCCTGCACAGCGATACGCTGGTGACCGAGGCCGCACGGGTGAAGGCTGGCAACACGTTGGACGTTACCGCAAAACAGATCGAGAACCGCGCCGTGTACGATACCTATGAACACGAAAAAAACCGCAACGACTGGTCTGCCAGCCTGGGCGCAAGCCTGGAGTACCGCGACCTGACCCGCCCCATCGAACGGCTGGTGCTGGGCCAGGAAGCTGCCCGCTTCCAGCAGGCTTCCCCGGAAGATGCCATGGTCGCCCCCAGCATCGGCGCGGACATGACAGTCGAACACCTCAAGCACCTGGAAAACCAACGCCGTGGCTTCGCCCAGGTCAGCACGTTTTCCGGTGCCGACGTGCAGGTCAAGGCCGACAGCCTGATGGATCAAGGCACGCGTTGGCAGGCGGACACCGGCACCTTGCAGATCCAGGCGCAACAGCACCACATGACAGCAGCCGCCAACACCGAGCAGCGCAGCGAGCAACGCCTGAACTTCGCCGGGGATGCCCGCGTGGACACCAGCAGCGGCAAGGACGTGAATGTACGGATAGCGGGTAACGGTGGGTCGCTGGCCCAGCAGAGCACGGCCAGCACGGCGGTGGCCGGCAGCCTGTATGGCAAGCAGGGTATCCAGGTGCAGCTTGGCAGCGATGGCCGCTACGAGGGCACGCGCCTGGATGGCGGCAGCGGCGACGTCCGTATTCACAGCCAGGGTACATTGGCCTTTACCCAAGCCACTGACACCGCCCAACAGCAGTCGCGCCAGCTGGATGGCAATGCCTGGGTCAAGGTTGGCAACCGCCCTGGCAGCACCGGCATCGACGGCCGCGGCTACCTCGACCACGCCAGCCAGCAGCGTACGCAAAGCACAGCCCAGGTTGGCCAGATCGACAGCCAGGGCGAGGTGCGCCTGACCAGCCAGGGCGACCTGCTGCTCGAAGGCACGCGCATCGGCAGCCGCGAGGCCCCGACCGGCGACATCACCCTGCACAGCGGTGGCCTGCTGCAGGTGAAGGCCGCAAGCAGCACTCGGCAGGCCAGCGGTAGCAGCCTGGGCGGAGGCCTGGAGCTGGCGTTGAAAACCGGCACCAGCAAAGGCGGTGCCATCGGCGGCCATTTCAGCCATGGCAAGCAGCAGGAGGATGTGCGCGAGGCTGTGGATGCGCGTTTTACAAGCAGCGGTAAGCTCAGCGTGGGCAGCACGGCACGCGAAGAGGTTGCCGTAAACGTCCAGGGCCTGCAGGCCAGCGCCCAGCACATCGCCCTGGATGCGGCCAACGGCGGTATCCGGCTAGAGGCTTCGTCCAACCAGGATGTGCGCGACAACCTGCACGTCACCGCAGGTGCTGGCTTCAATAGCAGCACCGGCAACCTGGACACCCGAGGTTTGCACGGCCGGGTCAAGGTCGACCTGGACAAGCGCGACAACCTGACCTGGAACGCCAGCAACCTGCGTGCCGACCACATCAGCCTGAACAGCCGGGGTAACGCTGAGCTTCAGGGCGTGAGCCTGGAGGCCGGGAAAATCGACGGCACGATCGAAGGCGACCTGCGCGTTGCCAGCCTCAAGGACAGCGTAAACACCCTCAGCATCAAGGGCGACGCCAGGCTCAGCCACGAAAAGAACCCGCAGGGGTATGTGAATGCCGCCACCTCGCTGGCGGGGCCTTTTGGCAGCAAAGTGTCCGAGAAGGCGGGCTCGGCACTGGGCAAGGTGGACCCGGGTTTATCGCCTACCCTGCGCCTGGATGTTTCCCACGCGCAACGTGACACCGTCGGCCAGCAGGCGGTACTCAAAGGCAGCGAAGGCATAGCGTTGAATGTGGGGGGTAATGCCCACCTGGTCGGCGCCCGGTTGCAGTCAGCCCGGGGCGACGTGCGGCTCGACGCGGCTGCGGTTACCCAGGAAACGTTGAATGGCAGTGACTATCGCCGAGATGTCTCGGTGGATGCTTCCAATTCCCCGGTAGACCTGGGCACCGCCCTGGCCGATATCGCCAAGGGCAAAGGGGCTGCCGCAGGGGAGGCTCCCCTGGACCTCGGGTTGCTGCGCACCAGTGGGCACAACCGCAGCGAGCAATGGGCCTCCAGCATTAGTGGGAAGTAATGTGCGGTAGGCGCTAGCAGCGCGGTCGATGGGGGCCAGCGCCCCCATCGACTTCAGCGCGGACCTGCCGACTACGGCTGTCCCTTTAACAAACCTGAAACCCGGACGTCACATTCACGCACTAGAGTGCGGTCTGGTTCAACTCAGCCATAAAAAGGACACCTTGATGAGTCGTGACACCGGCGACAACCTGGACAGGAACCACAGCACCAACCTGCTGATGGCCACGGTCATGGATGCCTACCTGAGCCGCCGCACCGTGATACGCGGCAGCCTGGCCGCCGCTGTCGGCATGATCGCCGGCACCGGCCTGGCCGGCTGCCTGGGGGGGGACCGCCCCGGCAGTGCACCGCCAACCGGCAAACCTGTACAACCCAAGTTGTCACTGGGCTTCCAGTCCATCCCTGGTTCACGCACCGACGCCTGCACCATTGCCCCCGGCTACACCGCCTACGTGCTGGCCCCCTGGGGCACGCCGCTCAACCACGCGGCCAACCCCTGGAAAGCGGACGGCAGCAACACTTCGCACGACCAGGCCAATGCCATGGGCATGCACCACGATGGCATGCATTTCTTCCCGATCAATGGCAGCTCGGACGATGGCCTGCTGGCAGTCAACTTCGAGTACATCGACACCGCCGCCCTGCACCCCGCCGGCCCCACCAAGGACGCCCACGGCAAACGCCCGGCCGAAGAGGTACGCAAGGAGATCAACGCCCACGGGGCGGGCGTGGTACGCCTGAAGAAAACCCAGGGCCGCTGGCAGGTGGTGGACAACGACCCATTGAACCGGCGCTTCACTACGGCTTCGCGCATGCAGATCAGCGGGCCGATGCGCGGCAGCGCTCACGTACGCACCCCGTACTCCCCCGCCGGTACCCATTGCCGCGGCACCAACAACAACTGCGGTAACGGCTACACACCATGGGGCACCTACCTGACCTGCGAAGAGAACTGGCCGGGCATCTTCGTCAACAAGGGCACGCGCCCTGAAGACCAGCGCCGCATCGGCGTTGGCACCAGCGGCGGCCAGTACGGTTGGGAAACCGCCGCCGGTGACCGCACCGAGGTTGACGGCGAATTCGCCCGTTTCGACATCACCCCCAAAGCCGCCAGCGCCAACGGCGACTACCGCAACGAGGCCAGTACCTTCGGTTACATCGTCGAGATCGACCCTTACAACAGCAGTACCCTGGCCACCAAGCGTACCGCCCTCGGCCGCTTCCGCCACGAAGGCTGCTGTCCGGGCCTGGCCGTGGCGGGTAAACCGTTGGTCTGGTACATGGGTGACGATTCCAACAATGAGTACCTGTACAAGTGGGTATCCAGTGCCGTCTGGGACCCTGCCGACGCCAACCCGACGGATCGCCTGGCCACCGGCAACAAATACCTCGACCACGGCAAGCTGTACGTAGCCCGCTTCGATGCCGACGGCACCGGGGTGTGGCTGTTGCTGGACCCCTCCACCGTGACCACCAGTGGTAGTACCCTGGGCGCGTTGTATGGCGACCTGCCGGGCATCATCCTCAACACGCGCGGCGCCGGCGATGCGGTGGGTGCAACGCCGATGGACCGGCCGGAATGGACCGCCGTCAACCCGCTCAATGGCGATGCCTACCTGACCCTGACCAACAACAGCGTTCGCACGCCGGCCCAGGCCGACGCAGCCAACCCACGCGGCCCAAACCGGCATGGCCATATCATCCGCTGGCACGACAGCAGCGACCATGCCAGCTTCACCTGGGACATCTTCGTGTTCGGGGCCAATGCTGGCGGCAACGCCGACATCAACCGCTCCGGCCTGACCGAGCTTAACCAGTTCGCCAGCCCTGACGGCATGAGTTTCGATAGCCGGGGCGTGCTGTGGTTCGAGACGGACAACAGCGAGGCCACGATCACGGATTACACCAACGACCAGCTACTGGCGGTGATCCCCACGCAACTGGTGGACGACAATGGCAAGCAGGTGCCGGTGAGTGCACACAACCAGGCCGACTTGCGGCGGTTCTTTGTGGGGCCTAATGATTGCGAGGTGACGGGGATTACCTTCACGCCGGACAACAAGACGCTGTTCATCAACATTCAGCACCCGGGGAACTGGCCTTCGACTGACAAAGCCACCGATGCGACACCTCAGGGCACTCGGGTTCGCCCTAGGTCTTCGACGGTGGTGATTCAACGTGATGACGGCGGGGAGATTGGTACTGCCTGAGATGCGTTCAGTTGGGGCGCGCGCATCGCGTGAACATTCAGTAGCTCCGGTGGCGCTTAGTCACCTTTCCGCCCTTCCGGCGGGTTACTTTGGTCGCGGC